>JAYVRS010000001.1:0-2802 GCA_043776185.1 Bryobacteraceae bacterium
CGGCAGCGGCTCGACTTTGGCTGAGCCAGTGCCGGTCAGGGTACCGGACACTAAGCCCTGCGGCGCCGTATCGGTCACCTGGGCCCGCGCCAAGGGAAGGAGGAAAATCAGGATTATCGATTTCATTAGGGATTCACCGGATACGGAGTTTCTTTCATCAATACCGTGCCGCTGGAAGTATTGTTGAAAGTGTCGATGTTATAGAACAAATAACGGGGAGCACTGGCGGCGTTAAAGCGGATGTAGACATCGAGCCAAGCTTTGGTGGAGTCGGCCAGAAAATTGGCAGACATGTTCGTATATTGCCGGTTGACGCTGCAGACACCATTGGTAATGGTGGTGTTAGGCGTGCCTGGCCCGATGGAAGCGCTGGTGGGTGAGGGCCCCCCTTCCAGAGACATTACCTGGTCGTCTACGCCACCGTAGGAAAGTGAACGCTGGATGCGGATGATACAAGCATTGGCGCCGGCGTCCCAGGGATTATCGGGATTGAGCGCAAAGGATACCTTGAGCGTCCGATGCAAGCGAGCATTGCTCCAGAAGCTGTAAGTGCCCGAGTAATGAGACTCAAAGCGCATCCAGGTGAGGCCCGCGTTCGCGCTGAGGACCGTGGGCAGGTAGGTTTCATTGGCGCAACCGGCGGGGTTGGGGGGGCGGCAGATGACGGGAGGCGCGTAAGGGTCGCCACGAAGCAGGATGTTACCGTAGCCGGGCTGACCGCCGACGGCCGGAGTTCCGCTGAGCGCGACGTTTTGCGAAGCGCCGACGGAGGGCGGCGGATAGTAAAAGACGTAGTTCGCCGGGCCAGCCGTCGCGCTGGTGGGCGGAGTGGCGGGGAACGGGTAAGTGGTGGTGAGCCCACCGAGCGCCGGAGAGAGGCCCCAATTCACTTGACTATTGGTACTGCCTTCCACCGTAGACAGGAACTGATAGTAGGCGCCCGGACTTACACTAAGTTCGCGAGAGTCGGGATAGACAAAGCCGCGAATACCGGCGGCATTCAGGGTGACCTGAATATTGGCGGTGGCGGTTTGCGCGGCGGGCCCGGTGCCGGTGAGGGTGAAGTTGTAAGTGCCCTGGGGAGCGCCTGCTGTAGCGGTGATACTGAAGACGCGCTGCGGCTGAACATCCGAGGCTGGATTGGGTGCGACGCAAGTAAGTTGCGAAGGAATGGAAACGCCCGCGCAGGTGAAGTTCACATTGCCGGTGAAGCCCGGGCCGGGATAGAGAGTGACGGTGAGGTTCTGGGTGCCGCTACCGGTGAAGCTGAAATTCGGTGGCGTCACTTGGAGAGAAAAGGTAGGGGGCGGCGGGCCGGAGTTACTGACGTTGAGGAAGACGCTGGCGGTGGCGTTGGGCACGCCGGGTCCGGTGGCGGTGAGTAACAAGGAATGGGCGGTGACGGGTGTGGCGGCGGAGGTAGTGACAGTCAGTTGCGTGCTGGTGCCGGTAGTAGCCGGGGCGCTGCAGGTGACGCCCGCCGGGCCGCTACAACCGGTGATCGTCACCAGCCCAGTGAAGTTCTGCCGGTTGATCGTGAGCGGGTAAGTGGAGGATTGGCCTTGCGGTACGGGAGAAGGAGATTGCGTCCCGGAAATTAAGGAGAAACTGGGCGGCGTGCCACCCAAGGCGCAGGAAGTGGCGGGCGTATTCTGGTAGCCAATGGAACCGGTGGGCGTGAGCGTGGCCGAACCGGATCCGGCATTGATGAGACTGCTCTCAAATTCATAACGAATTAGGGCAGAAGCGCTGTCACATTGATTCGGCAGCGTCGCATTGCTGGCCGCCGAATCGAAGAAGCGGAAGAAGGCCATGGCGCCATTGAGAGGATAGCGATCGGGGCCGGCTTGATCGGTGCCCGCCCCGAGGCTGAAGCCCGGTGAGAGGGTGGTGGCGGCGGACCAGGCAGCGGAATCCTCACTGGTGCCCGCGGGAACGGCGAGACTTCCATCGGCCTGCACTTTCCAGGCGCGCAAAATAAGTTGAGAGCCACTGCGCTGCACGCGAACGAAGATATCCGGCAGATCGAGCCAGAACTCCCGGGAAGATGTGCCGTCCTGCATGATAAGTGAGTAAGACAATTGGGCTCCCGTGCCGTAGCGGTAGACAATGAGCCGCAAGCTACCCATGCCCACTAGTGTCGAAGTACCATTCGGGAGGGTAGCCGGAGAAAAGTGGAGGCGGCTCTCAAATCGCCAATTGGGCAGCGAAGTGAAGGTAGTGGGTGCCCCACCCGAGAGAAACTGCCCAGCGCCAAATACGGCCGATTGCGGAGCCGTGGACGGAGCCGTCACATTGACGGTAAAGGTGGTATTTCGGGAAGAGGGATTCGCGCTGGTGCCGGTGACGGTGACAGTATACGCCCCAGGGGCCGCGTTGGCGGGCACGGCGAGGGTGATAGCGGTGGAGCCGTTAGTCGTGAGCGAAGCGGGCGAGAATCCCGCCGTAATACTGGAGGCGGGAACGACGGAATAGCCGAAGGTTACGGTGCCCGTGAAGTTACTGACCGCGAGATTGATCTGATTGCCGACCGAGTTTCCGGCCACGACCGAAACAGATGGAGCGGAGGCGTTGAGCGAGAAGTCGGGGGCGGGCAAGGGAGCGGGGGATTCAATCGCGATCACGCGACCGCCGAGGCGAATGTATTCTTTCGAGGGTTGCTGGGCGAGGCTAGGAAGGGCGAGTAAGCATAAAAATGTTACCCCCCCCTGTACCCTTGAGCTGAGATCCAAAATGCGATAAGCAATAGGATCTTGGCCACGCCGGCGAGAGCGCCAGAATGCCCCGTGCGACAGAACGCCT
>JAYVRS010000002.1:0-2800 GCA_043776185.1 Bryobacteraceae bacterium
GTCTGAACTGCGCTCCACTTACAGTCGGGGTTCTGTTTGGTGGGGATGCGACAATGAGAGATCGATGAAAGTACAAGAATTGGTGGAGGCCGAAGGCCACCTTATCGACTCGCACATCATGGAGCGGATCTTCGACACCGTGGTGGAGTACGAAGCGCGATTTGAGGTGGAGCATTTCAGCATTGGCCGCACCAACTCGGAGCCTTCCCGGCTGCGGCTCAAGATAGAAGCCGAGTCGCGGGAGGTGATGAATCGCTTGCTGAGCCAGTTGCTGGGCCTTGGCTGCTCGGCGCTCGATAGTGGCGATGCCGAGATCCAGCGTGTGGAGCGTGACCGCTGCGCGCCGGAAGACTTCTACTCCACCACCAACCACCGCACGGCGCTGCGCCACGCCGGCAAATGGGTGGACGTCGAGAGCCAGCGCATGGACGCGATGATTGTCGTCGAAGGCACGCGGGCCCACTGCCGCCGTCTGCGTGACATCAAGGCCGGTGACCAAGTGGTAGTGGGCATGCGCGGCATTCGGGTGACGCCCGAGTCGAAGGAGCGTGACCGGCTAAAATTCTCCTTCATGTCGAACGAGATCAGCTCCGAACGGCAGGTGGAGACGGCGGTACGGCAGACCGTGGAGCTGATGAAGCAGACGCGCGCCGAGGGCAAACGCATCGTGGTGGTGGCGGGGCCAGTGGTGGTGCATACGGGCGGCGTGCCGGGCTTGTCGGCCCTGATCCGCGGCGGCTATGTGAACGCGCTTTTGGCCGGCAATGCGCTGGCGGTGCACGACATTGAGGCGGCAGTGTGCGGCACGTCGCTGGGCATCCGGCAATCGGATGGGCGGCAGGAAGAGCATGGCCATCGCAACCATATGCGGGCTATCAATACGATCTATCATGCGGGCTCCATTGCCCGGGCCGTCGAGACGGGCAAGCTGACGCGCGGCGTGATGTATGAGTGCGTGAAGGCGGGCGTGCCGTTTGTTTTGGCGGGTAGCCTGCGCGACGATGGCCCATTGCCCGATTGCGTGACCGACATGAACGTGGCGCAAGACAAATACGCGGAGCAGGTGCAGGGAGCGGGCTTGGTGCTGTGCCTCAGCTCGATGCTGCATACCATCGCCACGGGCAACATGCTGCCTAGTTGGGTGAAGATGGTGTGCGTGGACATTAACCCTGCCGTGGCCACCAAAGTAAGTGACCGCGGCTCAGGCCAGACGGTGGCCGTCGTCACCGATGTGGGACTCTTTCTCGACCATCTGGCGAAAGCAATTCAGTAAACTCTTATGGCAAAAAAGAATCGCGAATATACCGAACAACATGCCAGCGCCGGCATTCAAGCGCCTTTCCCGGAGATTGAATGTTGGGAGAATCAGTTCCCTGGTTATGAGATCGAAGTGCGCACGCCCGAGTTTACGAGCGTGTGTCCGAAGACCGGCCTGCCGGACCACGGGACGATCCTCATTCGTTACACGCCGGACAAGCTGTGTCTGGAACTGAAGTCGCTCAAGATGTATTGGCTGGCTTACCGGAACCTGGGTATCTTTCAGGAGAACGCGGTGAACTGTATGTTACGCGACTTAGTAAAAGCCTGCAAGCCCGTGAGCGCGACGGTGACGGGCGAGTTTACGCCGCGCGGAGGCGTGTTTACGACGGTGACGGCGACTTACACGCGGAGTAAGCGGTGAACGCTTCGCTGGAGGAATTACAACGGGCGATGGCCGAGATTGAGGAGCGCGTCAGGGCGCGCCATCCGCAATCGGCGGTGGGTGAAGTGCCTTTGCCGAACCTATGGCCGTTGTTGCACGCGCGCGATGCGGCGGAAAGCAAAGTGGCGGCGATCGGACACGTAAACCCGCGTCCGGGCGGCTTACTGAATGGGCTCATTCAGAGCGTCAAACGCACCGTGGCCCGCAGCTTGAACTGGTTTGTCCGCGACCAGATTGAGTTTAATCGCGCCAGCATGCAATGCGTGGAGGCTATTCTAGAAGCGCTGAATGAGAGCAACCGCACGCACGCCGAACTGGCTAACCGTCTCGGCATTTTGGGGGAGTTGCGTGAGGAAGCTCGCGAACTGCGCGATGTACGGGTCCATTGGAGCCAATGGCGGCCAGAGTGGGAGCGCAAGTTAGCCGTGAACGAGGCGCAGTTCATGCGCAGCCTGGCCGATTTGCAGCTGGCTAATCAGCAGCGCTTACTGATGGCGGAGGTTGATTTTCGGGAGAAAGTTCAGACCCAGCATACGGACTATCTGGGGGCGCTGGATCGGGCGACCAGCGGTCTGCAGGAGCGCCTATGGGCTGACCTGAATAAGATGCGCGATCACTTGCGCGAGGAGTTACAGCGGGGCTCCGAGGCTTTGATTCATCAGGAATTGAGGTTGCTGCGTCAGCGTCCAGTGGTGGCGAGTTCCCCAGCGTTAAGGGCGGAAGAACCGGCCGTGGATTGGTTTACTTTCGCCGATAAGTTTCGGGGGCCGGAGCCGAAAATCCGGGCGCATTTCGCTCGTTATGTAGAGTTGTTCGCCAAGGCCGGTCCGACGCTCGATTTGGGCTGCGGCCGGGGCGAGTTTCTGAAGTTGCTTCGTGAGCGGCAAGTGACTGCCCGCGGGCTCGATCTCAACGAGGAGAACGTGGCTCTGTGCCAGTCGGAGGGTCTCAATGTCGAGGCTCTCGATTTTTTCACTTACTTGCCCAGCATGGTGGACCAGTCGCTGGGGGGAATATTTTGCGGTCAGGTAATTGAGCATCTGCCGCCGGCGAAATTACCGGAACTCGTTCGACTTTGCGCCGCTAAGTTGAGACCGG
>JAYVRS010000003.1:0-9349 GCA_043776185.1 Bryobacteraceae bacterium
GGCGCTTGCGCGTTTCAGGCATCCCCCTCTATCGGCGCGCTTGTCGGGTGGTCAACTTTTCGTTGGCATGGGTGGCCAAGTCTTCGTTAGCGCCGAAGCATCGAAGAGCCGAAACTTTTCCGAGAGCAATTGGAAGACACGCTGATCGGCGGCGTTGCGGCGATTCAGGAAATTCACCACCACCACGTCATGCTTTTGGCCGTATCGATGGCAGCGGCCAATGCGTTGCTCGATCCGCTGCGGATTCCATGGGAGATCATAATTCACCACAAGCGAACAGAACTGTAGGTTTACGCCTTCGGCAGCCGATTCAGTCGCGATGAGGATGGTGGCCCGGTCGCGGAACTCTTCCACGAGCGCGGCTTTCATGTCAGCCGACCGGCTGCCGGAAACTGCATCGGTGCCGCCGTGCCGCTCTAGCCACCGTTTGTACGTTAGTGCGGAACCTTCGTCGGTGTTGGTGCCATTGATGAGCACGATCTTGTCGCGGTAGCCGTGCTCACTGAGAAGCTGGAACAGGTATCGTTGCGTTCGCCGCGATTCAGTGAAGATGACGGCCTTGCGTGCGGCTCCAAGGGCCGTGGCCTTCTCGAAGGCGGCCTGAAGGCCCTGGAGTAAGGCATCGCCCTTGGCGTTGACTGAGACCGACTGAGCCAATTGCAGGAAGCGCTGCAAGTCGCCGATCTCTTCGTCGAGCAACTGGGCTTCCGTCACGCCTTCCGGGATGGCCTCGGGTTCGGCTTCCGGCTCCTCACCCTCGGGCCATTCTTCCTGATACTCGTCCTTGGCTTCAAAATCATCTTCGGCAAGCTCGTCGGATGGCGCGGCGGTCTTGTTGGCCTTGATGGACTCCAGGCGTTCCACCAGACTACGCAAGGTACCCGCGATGGCGAAGCTGGACGACGCAAGCAATTTGCGGAGGATGAGCGTGATCAGGTTCCGCTGTCCCACTGGAAGCGCAAAGAGCGTGGGTCGCTGCAAGTAAGCGGAGACAAGCTGATAGAGTTCGTGTTCCGCGTCCGTGGGGATGAAGTCCTGTGTGATCGGAATGCGCTGCGTGAAGCGGACATACTCCAAAACCTGCTTGCGCAGCGTCCGCGTGCAGATGGGCTTCAGCCGGTCTTTCAGTCCGATGTTGCGCTGGATTTCGTTGGGAGCCTTGACGAACTGTTCGCGGAAAGAATTGGCGTCGCCGAAGACGTGGGGATCGATCACGCTCACCAAGCCGTAAAGTTCCATGAGCGAGTTCTGGAGCGGCGTCGCGGTGAGAAGAATCTTTGGCGCATGACTGGTGGCCTGCGCAATTGCGGTGGCCGTCCGGTTCGAGCCTTTGTAGATGTTTCGGAGCCGGTGGGCTTCGTCGATCACCACCAAATCCCATGGCACCGCGCTTACTTCCGCAGCCCTTAGCGCGGCGAACTGGTAGGAGCAGATGACAATGTGATCCTTCTGAAGAAACGCGTTCGGCTGGCCACCACGCTTCGCCAGATTGAAGGAACGGGTCTCCAGGATCACCGAAGGCAGCGAGAACTTCTCCTGAAGCTCCTGCTGCCACTGCTTGCGTAGCGTAGCCGGGAGAACGAGGAGGATGTGCTTCTTGCGCTCGGCCCATCGTTGCGCGATGACGATGGCGGCTTCGATTGTTTTGCCGAGACCAACTTCGTCAGCGAGGATTGCGCCCTTGGAGAATGGAGATCGGACGGCGAAGAGGGCCGCGTCTACCTGATGTGGATTCAGGTCTACTTTGGCGTTGGCAATGGACTGGGAGAGCCTATCCAAGCTGCCGCCACTCCCGCGCAGAGTGAGAGCGGTGGCCCAATAGAGACTGTGATAGGCGGTATACACGAAACCTCTATCGTACTGAATCAGCAAGGTCCTTCGTATGATTCCCCGATCTTCCCGTGCCGCCGTCACATTACGCCGAAAGGGTAGCGTCTTGTCGATTTATTCTCGCGTCGGACATGCGCAAAACTTCACCACTGAAGTACTGCCGTAAGGCTTGAGGCATCCGCAATGGTCGCAGACAGGAACCAGCTTGTTCAGTATTTCCTTGCCAGCCTCAATGTCTTGTGTCCAGACACCATGTTCGCTGTTGTATTGAGCCTTGGGGAAGTTTGGTGGATACTCACCACCATTTGCGTGTTGGTAGCAGTAGATTTGTTCGTGCCAGTCGTAACCACGCTCTTGCATCAGATCATGATCGTCGGCACCATAATAATCAGCAAAAACGCACCCATGTGTGAAGAACCTTCGGATCTCCAGCAAGTACTCATAGGCAAAGTGCATTTGTATTTCTTCTTCACGCAGGAGTTCTTGCTCGAAAGCATCCTGTTCAGCTTGCATAGATATTGCCTCGTCAATTTCCGCTTGGGAGGGTTCAAGATTGCTCAGGACATATTCGATGTCCTCACCTTCGCAGATCGAACGACCCGTTGAGACGAAGAACTTCGCAAACTCCCGCTTGGGGATGTGAGACAAAGGCAGTTCTGCCAACCTCTGGGCCGTTGGCTCTTCTAAACTTTCAGCCGGTTGTATCTCTACTTGTTTCAACCGCTCAGAAGGCGAAAGGTCTAAGAAGATCGCCGCGCGTTGTCGTGACGAAGTGGGCACGGGATTGACCCGTGCCATTAGGGGGCTTTCGATAAAGAGATCCACATCATCGGGTGAACCACACTCTGTAATGATGGTTCTCATTGCGCAGTTTCCTCTTCAACGAATAGGTCTTGCAGAATCGATGCCCTGGTCCCGATGGCCGGTAGCAACTCGTTGATAGTCATTTCGATGTTGCTGAGGTCGTGTCCCAGCCGATTGGAGTAGTATTCCGGGACACTGAGGTCTGCCGCTGCTTTTTTAGCCAGCGACCTCAAGACTTTGAGGGCCTTGATGGCGGCCACGCGCTCTTTGTCTCGGTCCAGAGTGCCGAAGCGTCGTATCTGTTTAAGTGTGTGTGTTTGTGCTCTCATATGATGTCCTTCATTGAATAAATTTGTTTTCGTGCCAGGAGTTCCCGCAATCGAACTGCGACCCGGCCTCGCAGTTCGTCCATCGTTTTCTTGGTCAGTTGCCATCGCTGAGCGAACTCACTGAGGGATGATTTCGGTTCGTCAAGGTATCGCTGTTGTAGGTAAGCCGCCTCGATCTCGCTGAGTTCTGGCAGGCAGCCAGCGATCAAGCCAACCATTTCTTCTTCACATTTCAGTTCCATACATTTCCGTCCGATTTGAACTGCTGTCCGTTTATCTGGTCTTCAGACACACCTCGACTTACATCACCGGACACGGAGTTCCGGCCTCAGTTTGAGGCGGTCAGAATTTCAGAGGTTATACAGCGCTTTTGTTGATCTGTCCACTGACTTGGTGGCCACTCAACATACCCAAGTTACCATCGAAATGGGATCTGTCAAGCAAGGATGAAATCCCGCATCCTGTTGATTGCAAATCAGATACATCTATCTATTCAGTCAGGAAACCAGCCGCCACAATCGAGGTAGATCGCGGAGTTCTCGCGAAGATGCGAGATCGCGAAGTTGACGGCCAAAGTGACAAACTCCTCTCGGTCTTTCAGACCAAACTGAGTCACGGCTGCTTCCATCTCTTTGATCAACTCACAATGGACAGTGACCTGAAACGTCGTCAGGTCGGGGTCGTTCGGGAACAGCCACTTGCCGCGACTGTCCTTCCACTCCTCGATCAACCGCTTCGTCTCATCTACTGCTGAGTTGATCAAGGTTTGTGAGGCCTCAGCCGCATGATGCCGCCCGAGGGTGAGCAAACTCAACGCGCCGTCGAGCACCTGCCTTTTAATTTGGTCGCAATCGTCATCGGCCCACGCGTCCGGGGCATGAAGCAGGAGAGTTTCTTGGACTGAGTTTTGCACTTGGTTAAGGATGTCGGCGTCGAAGCGATCTGTCGTATTTTTCATTGGATTCTCCTCGATCAGCTTGCCTGTTGCCCCAAAGCGATCCCTTGCCTTACCTGAGGCAAGAGTGCTCTGTAAATTGCTTGGCGGATGTACTGCGTTCGGCTCATATGAAGGTCGTAAGCAGCGGAATCAATCTGCTCTACGACGAAGGAGGGCAGGCGGAAGAATATAGCGTGGTCATTTCTTGGTCTGGTGCGCATTCTACTTTCCTTTGGCTCTTGCATCACGGCTCTTGCGTATATCCGCTTCAGCTTGTTTCCGGGCTTCTCGGCGTACGTCTTCCGCCATCTCCTGGCCGAGGACTGCTTTGTACTCCTCAATCCAGATTTCACCGAGGTCGAGTTCCGACTCGATGGTTCTTTTCATCTGCTCCATTCGTGTTGAGTGGTCTTTCATATTTCTCCTATTGGGCCATACGTTGATAGCTATTGATATTTATAAAAGCTTGAAGTTGCGTGGTTGGTGTGGGAAGTACCTAAGCCGCGATTTGACCAGATACAAGACCGCCGTCCACCTGGGATTCCCGTTTAGTTCCCCTACTGTGTATTAGTGGCCAAGCATTTTCCGCCTGAACCTTGGCGTGGTAACGAATCGCATCTCGCACTTGCTTTGGCTTCAGGTCCAACTTGGTAGCGATCTCGATTGCAGATAGCGTTGGATCTGAACGATAAAGGTCCAGAACCGCTTGGGTACTTGCCACGATCTTCCGTCCCTGCTTCGCACCGGTCGCGATGCTTGGACGCGTGCGCTTCTTTCTGATCCAGGTCTGTGGCGTGGCCTGGATTGCCTTCTTCAGTGTGCGTAAAGCGTAGTCGCCGCCTTTTCGGGGCGTATTGAACTTCTCGCGGTAGAGGCCGGATTGCAGGAACAGCCGATACATTTGGTAGAGGTCGTGGCGGCAATAGAAAGCCAGCTTGCAGGCAAGCGCGAAATCATCTTCGCTCGGCGTGCCGTTACGTCGCCCCCCGTTCCAGTAGAACCGGGCAACGTGGTCGCGAAGAATGATCCCCAACGCCACGCGGTCTGGCAGAGGGGCTGTGGGTACTGCGTCGAATAGCACTGGTGGCTCAGGGCTAACGCCGGTGGAAGAAGTTTCCGCAAGTGCGATGAGAAGGAAGTCGGGTGCCGTCGCAACCGCTTGCTCATCGGGACGGCAATCCGGCGCGAACGAGTAATAGCCACCGTTGATATGCCGGGAGCCAGCCGCAACGCAATATCCGCCTACGGCGCGGATATCCAGTCCCGGCAAAACCTTTGCTCTCGTTCGAATTCTGGCAAACGGAGGTGCGTTGAAGTAAAAGTGGCGCGAACCGTTGCCCCGTCCCGTGACAACCTCAACGGTGTAAGGCAGGCGCACTCCTTCGTCGATCTGTAAATACTCTAGCGTCGCCAATCCGTTGGCGTCGATCCGAATGTCGGCGTCAACGGCAAAAGTTGTGGCGCTGGTCACCACGCCGAAATTGGCGTTTGGGTACTTTGTGAACCAGCGTCGGATTTGTTCCACGTCACGAGTACCTCGTTGCCTGTAGTTGCGCCAACGCGGGTGCTTGCCAGGATTCCTGCAATCCTGAGTTCCACATTCGCAGGAGAGGACGCCCGGCGGCCGTTCTACGACGCCAAACAATGGAAAGATGTCTCCCATAGTCCGGCATAGGAGAACTTGTTCGTGTCTTTCTTCGTGAGTGAGAATCGCCATTTGCTATCAGCCGATAGCTATTTATGACGAGGTGGTGTTCGCGATTTCGGGAAGTGTTGGGAACCTGCGAAAGTCCGCTAGGAGTGTGCGGAAATCGACCGAATGTCGAACGCCTACGCAGCCTTCTTCTTGGGCTTGAATTTGCCACCCGGATTGGGCGCTTCTGTTGCAGCGATTTCCGTACACCGGCAGGCGTCTACGACGGTGGTCACGGGAACGCCCAGTCTCTTGGCAATTACCCGCCAACTCAAACCTTCGCTGCGGAGCAGGATCGCCTCGTCGCGGCGAAACACCCGGCGCGGACGACCCAGAGTCTTGCCGTTCGCCCGAGCCGCTCTTACACCGGCGACCGTGCGTTCTCGAATCAATTCCTTCTCCAGTTCAGCGAAGGCGCTCATGATAATGAGCATGAACCTGGACATCGGGCTGCTCTCTTCGGTGCCGATGTTTTGGGTGATGGCAAGGAACTTCACTCCTACTCCATCTAGCTCTTGAATGGTTCGCATGGAGTCGGCTACCGAACGTCCCCACCTGTCCAGCTTCCAGACCAACACGAGGTCGAACCTGCGCTTCCGCGCGTCGCCCATGAGCCGGGTGAGTTCTGGCCGGTCAGCTTTTGATCCGCTCCAGCCGGTGTCGATATACTCGCCAGCGATTTGCCAGCCCCGGCGCTGGCAATACTCGTTGAGTTCCTGCCGTTGCAAATCGCAGGACTGATCGGCAGTGCTCACACGGCAATAGAGGGCGACGTTCATATAATTATCGTACGTGATTTTCGTACGGTTCACAATGGTACCCCCGGCTTCATTTTGACCAGTGAAGCAGCGATAAGGGTACCCATCGCCGACTGTCTTATGATTTGCCGGGGGATGTATCCCGGAGAAAAATCGCGGCGAAGGGACTCCGGCACACGAGTACCCGATTCTGATCTAAAGTAGGTTTAGCCGACAGGTTGAAAACGTCGAATTCGGTGGTGCGCAGAAACTCCCATTGGACTCCCAATAAGCGTTTCCGAGGGTTCCTGAAGGCTCCTTAAGTTGCCACTCGTGCCTGTCTTTTCCTTCAGTTACCGATTCTCGTCACGCTCATAACCCAAAGGTCGCATGTTCAAATCATGCCCCCGCAACCAAAACTCTCCATCTACTGCTCCTTCACTGGATCAATTGAGGGCTGTTTTCGCCAAGGTGGTTCCTTCCAACTGCCCTCTACATCCTCTCTCCGTTCATGATGCCATTCCGGATTCGGGTGCGGTGTCGCCTCTGCTCTGCGCTGACTAAGTCGGGCGAGGCGGGTACTTCTTGAAAGGTCTCGGTCGTCGGGTATTCCTCAAACCGGGGCTCCGACCGCCCTAACCCATCCAGGACCCGAACTTCGGCATCTCGCAAAAGCAGACCAATCCCCGCGCCGGAAGCAGTTAGCCTGAAGCTTTACTTCTCTAGCTCGCGAGCCCCCCGGCACGCTACTTCTTGTTGGTTTTCTTCGCCGCGACATTGGCGGCGTGGCGGCCGCTCGGGTCGCCGTGATCCTGGATACCGCCGGCGGGGTTCAATTTGTCGAGCGCGGCTTGGAGGCGTTGGCGAGCCGCCTTGGCTTTGGGATCGGCCGTGTCGCTCGGAACCGCCGACTCGGCGAACGGCGCTTGACTCATATCTGAAAGCTGTCCGGCTTGGTTCAATTTCCATCCGGCGTCGCGCACATACCAATTGCGGGCCAGTTGGATGAAGATCCAGTCGCGGGACTTACCGGGCTTGCCTTGCCACTGGGGGGCGAGGCTATGGCCGTCGATGACCGTATTCGCCGGCAGTTTGGCTCCGGCTAGCTCGGCAAAGGTCGGAAAGAAATCCGTGGAGTCCGTCAGGTCGGCCGTTACCTTGCCCGCTGCGGTGCGGCCGGGCCAGTTGACGATCAGGGGCACCAGCGCCCCGCCTTCCAGCATGGAACCCTTTTCGCCCGAAAACCGTTTGCCGCCGACCGTGGACCGGGCAGCGGACCCCTGGGCCGTTCCGTTGTCGCCCACAAAGACGATCAAGGTGTTCTCGCGCAGCTTCAGCCTCTCCAGTTCGGCCACCAATTTGCCGACCAATTTATCCATGTAACTGATATTGTCCGTGTAGTGGTCGCTACCCGGCGTGCTGTCCGGCGTGGCCAGAATCTCGCCGTGGATATGCGACATACTGTAGTAAACATAGAAGAGATCATTACGATGGCGGGTGACAAAATCCACCACGAAGTTATGCATCACATCCGGCAGATACTCCTGGTCACCCAGGGCTTGGGATTTTCCATTGAGTAAGTAACTCTTACCCTTGGGTTGCGTGTTCCAGTAAATGCCGCTGCCCTTAAATTGCAGATACTCATCGAAACCAAATTCTGCGGGACCCAGCGGCAGTTGGCCCCACTTACCCACGCAGGCGCTAGTGTAACCGGCGGTCTTCAAGGTCTTCGGCATCATGGTTTCGACCGACGGCTTCATCTCTCCGGTGGCGTCCTGATTGGTGGCCCCGGTGCGGAAAGCGTAACGGCCGGTCAGGATCAGGGCTCGGGACGGTCCGCAAAGGGGGGCTGTGTAGGCGTTCGTGTAGCGAGTACCGCCCCGCGCCAATTGGTCAATCTGGGGCGTCTTGAAATGATCGGCGCCATAGCAGCTCAAGTTCCCGTTGCCGAGGTCATCGGCCAGAATGAAGATGATATTCGGCTGGCGCGTCTGAGCACTCAGGAGGCCGGCCCCGAGTAGGCCGCCGAAACTTCTGCGAGTAAGTGATTGACTCATGGAACTATCCTTTCACCGGCGGCTTCGCGCCCCGCCATCCGAGCCGCCATTGTTGCATCAGAGCTTCGACCAGCTTGGCGTTGGCGGGCACCTTGGCGATGTTGGTATTTTCCTGAGGGTCGGTCTGGTGATCGTAAAGTTCAGTGGCCTGAACGCTCGAGTGATCCTGCCGGCCCACCCAGACGGTGAACCGATAGCGATCAGTCCGCATGGAATAGCCCATCAGCTTCTTGCCGCGCGGATACTGGCTGAAGACGGCGGGCTTCCAGGCGCGATTGGGATTGTCGAGCACCGGCTTAAAGCTGGTGCCTTCGAGATGCGCGGGCAGCGGCAAACCGGCGAGTTCGGACAGGGTCGGGAAGATATCGACGAATTCGACGAGGGCTTTCGATTTTTGCCCCGCCTGCTTCATCCCGGGTGCCGAGAGTAACAAGGGCGCGTTGGTGTCATTTTCGACGTTGCTGTGCTTACACCATTCGCCATGCTCGCCGAGTTTCCAACCGTGGTCGCCCCACAGAACGATGATCGTATTCTTGCGTAGATCCAACCGGTCGAGTTCGTCGAGTAACTTGCCGATCTGGGCGTCGGTGTAACTGGCGGCGGCGTAATAACCATGCTTCAATTTTCGTGCCAAGCTATCTGGAACCGGTCCTTCGGCGGGCATGCCGTGGTAGTTCCGGAGTTCGCCGCTATTGGTGAGCGCGTACTCGGGCGCGTCCTTGGGCCGGTAGGGGTTCGGGGCCAGTTCGATTTTGGCGGGATCGTAAAGGTCCCAGTATTTCTTGGGTGACACGAAAGGCAAGTGCGGCTTGGCAAAGCCGACGGCCAGGAAGAAGGGCTCCGGCTTCTTAGCCAAACCGCGTAAAGCGTCGACGGCGAAGGCCGCCACTTGGCCATCTTTATAGAACTCATCGGGCACGTCCGCGGACTCATACGCCGGCCCGTTCTTTGACTTAGTCTTC
>JAYVRS010000004.1:0-2795 GCA_043776185.1 Bryobacteraceae bacterium
GTGTTGGCACTGTAATAAGCCAAAGTGTAATAGCTTTCGACGGCCTTCTGGGCATCCACCATGCCCATGGTGAGGTCGTTGGAATCGAGCAGGGCTTTGCCGCCGGTATCCGCCGCGAGGGTATGGAGCGTCTCTTGCTGATCGTTGACGCGATCACGGGCCTGGGTCTGCATCTTCCCCGAAAATACACTGTTGCCGCGCGGCCCGGCCGAACTGGCGTCGAGACCCGTGGCGACTTGCAGGCCGCGGGTGTCGATGGGATAAAACGAGACATTCGCTTTTACCGCTGCATTGACGGTAGCCTGCAGCTGCGATTGATTCTCCACACCCGTCTTACTGACGCCGCTGGCAAAGTAAATCACGGCCTTCTTTTCGGGGATCTTGGCTAGTTGATGCACTAAGTCCTCCAGAGCGCCGAGCCGGCGGTCGGTATTGAAAACGTTGAACTCGGCCTCGTCTGCGGCTAACTCGGCGTTGGCGGATTCGGCATCGTCGCTATTAACATTCGAGGACGGCTCGTCCGCTAAGTCCGTTGAGCGGAAGGCCTGCACCGCTCGGATGAGACGGGCGCGATCGTCAGTGAAATCGACTACCGTCTTCAGGGTGCTGGAGAAGGTGTAAAGACCTACTAAATCGGCTGCGGTGAGTTGGGTAGAAATGAACTTGATGGCCGCCTCACGGGCCCGAATCTGGTCGGCCGGTGGCATACCGGCAAAGTCAAAGAATAACGCCAGCGCGCGCCGGTCGCTGAAGCTGGGCTTCACTGGCTCGGCCTGCTCGACGGCAATGGCCTTTGGGTCGAATTTTGGAACAGCGAGCAAAGGCAATTTCTCTGATGACAGACTCTGAAACTCGAAGACTGTCAAGGATTGCAGTTTACCGTCTTCCAATACCCGGAAGTCTTCCTTCTTGAGATTCGGCACGGGTTGACCCGACTTATCCTTCACCGTGACGTTGATCACCACCAGACTGGCGGAGGTCTCGAACCGGATGACGTCCGGCTGCTGTGCCGCCAGGCAGACGGCCAGGAAAATGGTTAAGTAAGTGCGCATAAAATTAGAACCGGAACCGAACCTGCACTTGAATGGTGCGCATGGCGGCGGTGTTCAAAGGCAATCCATAGTTGGAGGCGTTCACCACGGTGCCCAGGTTGGTGAAAGTCGGTCGGTTTGTCAAATTATTCGATTCCAATCGTAGTTCCAACTGTCGACGTTCCTTGAGCCGGAAAGAGCGTCCAAAAGAAGAGTTCAGGGTGAAGAGCGTGGGGGTCGGGATGGTGTTGCGCGCGGCATTTCCAAAGCGTCCGGAGGGTGGCAGCGTAAAGGCCTGTAAATTGAAGTAACCAGAGCCGGCGTTGACCGATTGTCCGGTGGCGTCGGCGCGGCCACTGCCGATGACACCCGTGCCCGCCGTATCGGATTGATTACCCAAAACGCGTGCAGTTAAAGGACTGCCACTGGTTAAGGTGACCGCGCCGGTGAGGGTCCAACCTCGCAGAACAGCCCCCAGTTTGCCGGGCACGGTGAAGCCTCCCGCGCGCCCCGTGACGGGCGAGGCCAGCACAAAACTTGTCGTGAGAGAATGACGTACATCGAAGCTGGATAGGCCGCGCTCAGCAGCCCAGTTACGATCATCCTGCGCCACTGTTCCGCCGCCACCGCCGCCAATGGAACTGGCATTGTCAATCGACTTACCGTAAGTGTAGAGAGTATTCAGTGACACTCCGCGCGCGAACCGCCGAGTAAGCCGGGCTTGGGCGGCATGGAAGATGGAGTTTGCTTGGGAAGTATCGAAGGTGAAGCCTACCGCATTGCCTAATAAACGCCGCGCTTCGGAGTCAACGGGCGAACCGGCTGCGGCACGATTGGGGAGACGCTGTAAGTCGAGCCGCGTGCCTTTCGTTCCTAAATAGCCCAGTTCCATGACGTAGTTCTTTTTAATCTCTCTTTGAATCGAGAGATTCCAAGTCTGGGCGTAGCCGATGCGATAGTTACGGTCGACGGCGAACGTATTCGTGATGCTTTGGGCCGGCGTGCCGGCGAAACCATTGTCGATGGTGAGTCGCCGGGCGGGCGAAGTGTTTAACGTCCCGGTGCTGGCAAACGGAGGTTGCGAGGCTAGCCGGGTGGCGAAGTTCTGATAGACATTGCCGTTGTAATACCAGCCATAGGATCCGCGTACGATGGCGCGCAGTTTACGGTTCGGTTTCCAGGCAAAGCCGAAACGCGGCGCGAGGTTATTCGGATCGCCATCGATAAGGGCTTTGGAGAAAGCGCCGCTATAAGGGCCAGTCTGCCCGGGGGTTACCGCAGCCACGCCACTTACACCGGCCGCAATGTCCAAATTAGCGAGTCGATTGTATTTCTCAGTCCAGGGGCTGTAGTATTCATAGCGCAAGCCCAGATTCAAGGTAAGGTTGGGTGACACTTTCCATTCGTCCTGCACGAAGAGAGAGTAATTCTGGGCGCGATAGTAGTTACTTGGTGAGCCGAAGCGAATCGAGCTTGATTGCGGTAAGCCGAGTAGGAAATCAGCAAAATCAAAGCCGGAGGCCGGCACGGGCGTGCCGTTGGCATCGAGGCGGCTGGTGGCGAGTCCCGAAAAGGTGAAGGTGCCGCGCGCATTCGAATCCGTGCGGTTGTTGAAGATGACCCGCGCGGTGTCGCCACCGAAAGAGAGCGAGTGTTTGGCGCGAACATAGACGAAGCTGGCCGCGATGCTGGCATTGAGATCGCGGCGCTTCAAGGGACTACCGTCAGCTAATCGACCGAAGTTAGTGAAATTGAGATTCGGGG
>JAYVRS010000005.1:0-2794 GCA_043776185.1 Bryobacteraceae bacterium
TTTTCCACCTCGTCGAGCACAATTTTGGTGTGCGACTTGATGTCGCCTTCGACGTGCGCGCCTTTGCCGGCGATGAATAGCAGGTTGCCGTAAGAGACCGCGCCGTTGAACAGTGGCGCTTTTTCGGGCTTCTTGCCGTTGCGATAGTGGACCTTTTTGCCAGTGGTGGTGGGAGCGGCGGCGGCGGCGGCCGGAGCGAGCGCGGCCAGAGCGATAAAGTTGCGTCGGGGTGCTTTTGCCATGGCCGCTATTGTACCTGAGGCAACCTCGCTAAGATAGAAGTTCGATGCGCATAGCCTACTTTGATGCTTTCTCTGGAATTGCCGGCGACATGACCGTCGCCGCACTGATCGATGCCGGTGCCGACTCGCGCGCCCTGACCGAGGGCCTGACCAGCCTGGGCACGGCGGCGCAGTTTACGGTGGAGTCGGTGAAACGGGCCGGCCTTGCGGGGACGCGTTTCATTGTGGAAGCGCCGCAGGACAATAAGCATCGGCACCTGCACCACATCGACAAGATTATTGACGAGTCCGGGTTGCCGGTGACCACGAAGGAGCGTTCGAAGCGAGTCTTCCGCAAGCTGGGTGAGGCCGAAGCGAGTGTGCATGGCATCTCGATCGAACGCGTACACTTCCACGAAGTGGGCGCGGTGGATTCGATTTGCGACATCGTGGGCGCTTGTTATGGGCTCGATTTACTGGGCATCGAACGCATCTACATGTCGAACATCAATGTCGGCAGCGGTACGGTGCAATGTGACCATGGCCTGATGCCCGTGCCTGCCCCGGCGACCGCGCGTTTGCTTGCCGGGCACCCGACTTACTCGTCCGGCCCGACGGTTGAGCTGACCACGCCCACGGGCGCCGCCTTTGCCGCGGCGCTGGCGGAGAGCTTTGGCCACATGCCGGCGATGAAGGTGGACAAGATTGGCTTTGGCGCTGGGACGAAGGATTTTCCGGGCCATTCGAACATGCTGCGCGTGATGGTGGGCGAGTCGTCGACGGCGACCGAGGCGGCGACGGTGACGGTGATCGAGGCCAACATCGATGACACGACGCCGCAGGTGCTGGGTTATACGATGGATCGGTTGTTTGAAGAAGGCGCGCTCGATGTGGCGCTGCAGCCGTTGCAGATGAAGAAGAACCGGCAGGGAACGCTGCTGCGCGTCATTGCGAGGCCGGAAGATCAGGAGAAGTTGGCCCAGCTGATTCTGGCGGAGACTACTTCGCTGGGCGTGCGGATGTACAGTGCGCAACGCCGGGTGCTGGAACGGCGGATGGTGCCGGTGGCGACGCCGTTTGGCGAGGTCCGGATGAAGGTGACGCCGGAAGGTTCTGCGTCGCCCGAGTATGATGATTGCCAGAAGCTGGCGCGCGAGCGGCGCGTTCCGCTGAAAGATGTAATTGCCGCTGCCCATTTTGCTTATCAATCTACCCGATGAAAAAGTTTTACCTAACCACTCCGATTTACTACGTGAACGCCGCGCCGCACATCGGCCACACTTACACCACGATTGCGGCCGAGGTGATTGCGAGCCTGAAGCGCGCAGAAGGCTACGACGTTGTCCTGGCCACCGGCACGGACGAGCATGGCCAGAAGATTGAGCGCGCGGCGAAGGCTGTGGGCAAGAGTCCGCAAGAGTTTGCGGACGTAGTTTCCGCGGAGTTCAGCAAGCAATGGTCCGAGCTGGGCTTACAGATTGATCGCTTCAAACGCACCACCGACCCGACGCATCACCAGAAAGTGCAGGAGCTATTCTTGCGTTGCCAGGAACGGGGCTTCGTCTATAAGAGTCGTTACACCGGGGCTTATTGCGTGTCCGATGAGCTTTACGCGAACGAGAATCAGCCCGGCGAGCCCTGCCCGATCTGCGGGCGGATTCTGGAGGAAGTTACCGAAGAGAATTACTTCTTTAAGCTGTCGGCATTTCAAGATCGCTTGCTGAAGCTGTATGATGAGCAGCCCGACTTTATCCAGCCGGAGATCCGGCGCAATGAGGTGCTGGCTTTTGTTAAAGGCGGCCTGCAGGATCTCTCCATCAGCCGGACGTCCATTACTTGGGGCATTCCGGTGCCTGGTGAAGAAAAGCATGTCTTCTATGTCTGGTTCGACGCGCTGACCACTTACATGAGTGCGGTGGAATGCGAAGGTCGCTGGCCGGCGGACTTACACTTGATCGGTAAAGAGATCCTGCGCTTCCACGCGGTCTTTTGGCCCGCATTTCTGATGGCCGCGGATTGGCCGTTGCCCAAGCAGATTTTTGCCCATGGCTGGTTACTCTTTGAGAACGACAAAATGTCGAAGTCCAAGGGCAATTTGCTGCGGGCTACGCCGATTACCAACGTGGTGGGCGTTGACGCATTGCGTTACTTTCTGTTGCGCGAAGTGGTCTTCGGCTCCGATGGCAATTTCTCGCTCGATGCACTGGTGGCTCGCTACAACGCCGATTTGGCCAATGGGCTCGGCAATCTTACCAGTCGAACTCTGACAATGATCAAGCAGTATCGGGACGGCCAGGTTCCGGATGTCCCGGTGATGGAGGGGGTGGCGGCGCAGATCGCTACGGCCCGCGATACGGCGAAAGCGCATTACGCCAAGTTCGAGTTTTCGAAGGCGCTGGAGGCGATCTGGATCCTGATTGGGCAACTCGACAAATTGATCATGGAAGAGAAGCCCTGGGTACTGGCCAAGAACGCGGAGGACGAGCGGTTGGATCTGGTGCTGGGCTCCACTTATCGCGCGCTTCAAGCGATTTGCGACTTGGCGCAGCCGGTGATTCCGACTTCGATTGAAA
>JAYVRS010000006.1:0-2792 GCA_043776185.1 Bryobacteraceae bacterium
TACTTGCCCAGTTCCGGCGATCAGTTTGCTTCGCTCACCACGATCACCCAGCAAGTGAAGCCCGAGAAGTTTTCGAATTACGAAGTGGGTTTGAAGTGGGATCTCACCCGTTACCTCGCCTTCACCACGGCCGTCTTCCGGCTCGATCGGACCAATACCCGGTCCACTGATCCGAACGACCCCACCCGCATCGTGCAAACCGGCAGCCAGCGCACGAACGGCTTGGAGACGGGCATTCAAGGCAGCCTTACACGTCATTGGAAGGTGGCCGGTGGATACTCATACCAGGATGCCTTCGTCACGTCCGCCACGGCGGCCGCACGCGCTGGAGCGCAGGTGGGGCAGGTGCCGCACCACAACTTTTCGCTCTGGAACAACTACCAGATCCTGCCCCGGCTGGGGGCCGGGTTGGGCCTTGTCAATCGTTCCGACATGTTTGCCGCGATCGACAACACGGTCGTGGTCCCCAGCTACACGCGGGCCGACGCGGCGGTTTTCTTCTCGCTCACCGAGCGTATCCGTTTGCAAGCCAATGTCGAGAATCTCTTCGACCGGAAATACTATGCGAACGCCGATAGCAATACGAACATCTCTCCCGGTTTTCCGCGGGCGATTCGCCTTGGCCTCACGGCTCGTTTTTAACTGCAATGTTTCTTTACAACGGGTTGCCGGTTCGTTTCGATAAGCTGGTAACCCAATGTGAGTGGGCACCGTCCTGCTGGAGGGTGTTTGCGAACATCCATTTGAAGGAGATACAAAAGATGAAATTTCGTTTACTATCCAGCTTGGCTGTCCTCGCTTTAGCCGCGTCCTCACTGTTTGCGGCCGACCCCACGGGCAAATGGCTCGCCAAAATGGAGACCCCCAACGGCTCCCGCGACGTCGTGATGAACCTGAAAGCCGAAGGTGAAAAGCTCACTGGCACGGTGAGCGGCCGCAACGGCGACACCGCTATCACGGACGGAAAGATTGCCGGTGATGCCGTGTCCTGGGTGGTGATTCGTAATTTCAACGGCAACGAAGTTCGCCAGGAATATAGCGGCAAAGTCACCGGCAGCGACATGAAGCTGCAGGTCTCTTTCGGCGAGCAAAAGATCGACATCACCGCTAAAAAAGCCGAATAGCTTCTGGCTCTAGCCGCGGCCGGCGGGAGCGGGCACTGGCACCGCTCCCACTAAGTTCGTGCGGCCGAACCCAAGAGAGCCACGGCGATCAAGTAGATGACGCTCGCGATTCCTACCATGGCTCGGGCACTCGACGAGGATACCAATTCTTTCCAAATCAACAAACCCAGAGCCGTCACCAACACCGGTGCACCGTGGGTCAAGGCATACTGCACTAGTGTTCCCGGTGTCTCGCTGGCCGGTGCGGAGGCCATCAGCAGCGCCGACAAGGCCCCCATGGCGAAAATCATTCCGCCCAACAGACCCAACCCGTGTTCCTTCCAACCACCTTGAAAGTAGCGGAAGAATTGGACGGCCGGTCCCTGCACTGGCAGGTTCATGAAGTACAGGTTGAGCACAAATGTCGAAAGAAAAATGCCCATCGTGAAGACAAACACGAAGGAGTAGGCTCCCAGTCCGATTTCAGCCACCCGCGCCATTTCGCCAATGCCAGGAACGAAACCGAGCACCAATCCCCCGGCTGCGGCGAAGACGGTGGCTTTCCATTTTGCCGCATCGCCCTCCCGATCCACTTTCTCTTCCCGGCGGCGCCGATAGTACTTAGGCCCGTCCGCCTGCACGCTTGGTATCGCTTCGGAGGCGGTGGTCATTTCTTTTTCCGCGACCGGCACCACGATGCGTTGTGCCGCCAGGACGCAGATGAGAATCACCAGCGACAACAGCAGCCAGCCTATTCCCAGGAACACGAAGTTAAATGATCGCTGTTGCACCAACGCCCAGAGGCTTTCAACCAGCAGTGCGATGGCGAATCCTGACGGGAAAGCCAAGGAGATTCCCCCGATCGAAGCCCCGGCCAGCAACAGTAAGTTGCCCAGATTAAACACACAGCCGGCGGCAAAGGCGATGACGATTACCCGGCGGCTGGCCGTCAATGAGATGTTGTCCCAAAAACTCAAGTCCGTTCCCATAGAACCAACGGTCAATCCGGCAACTAGCGCGGCCACCACGGTCCCAAAGGCGAAGTCGAAGTAATACAGCTCGTAGCGCCACGCTCCACCTAATTTGTAGGTCGTAATCCACAATGCACTACACAAAAGAGCCAGGAGGCCCAGAAGTAGCGACATTTCGTAACTGGAGGGGAGAATCATGCCGAATCCTTTAAGCTGTCTGCCACGGGTTGAAGCGATTAGCCTCATCATTCGTACAGATTGTAATGTTCTCTACATCATACACTTGATTGCCGCTCCGCTTAACAAGTTGAATGCGGCGAAACCGCTTACGAGCCCTCGTAGTTCGATAGACTAATGGCGATGAAAGCTGCTTACTATGGCGGATCGCGCCAAATCGATATTCGGGAGTGCGTTCCCGTCGCCCCCGCCTCCGGCCAGGTCCGCGTCCGCGTCTCCCACTGCGGTATTTGTGGGACTGACCTGCATGTCTATCTCGGGGACCTGGATCATCGCATTCGCCTTCCCGAGGTGATCGGCCACGAAGGATCCGGCACCATCGCCGAACTGGGGCCGGGGGTCGAAGGCTTCGGCGTCGGCGACCCCGTCGTGGTGATGCCCATCATCTCTTGCGGCAAGTGTCCCGCTTGTCAGGCGGGGAATTACCACGTCTGCCATCAGCTGAAAGTGATCGGTATTGAAGCGCCCGGGGCGATGCAGT
>JAYVRS010000007.1:0-2788 GCA_043776185.1 Bryobacteraceae bacterium
GCAAAGTCTGCGGCGATCAGCTCGAGCCGATCCGGAATGCCCTCGGTGAAGATCTCGCGATAGAGCATCGCGCGACCGTGCCCTTCCGGGTTCTGGCCAATGTAGAGCGTGTATTCGGTGCCGGCCGAGCCCTTGATGACCACCTGGAAAGAGGCGTGCCCCCCGCGGGCGACGGCGGGCGAGAGCACTTCGCGCACGCTGCCGCCTTGATCCGGCTTCACGATTTCGCCATCCGGCCCGATGCGGCGAAACTCCGTGTACACCTCAATCTGCGCGGCAAGCCACGTGACGGCTAGAAGGGTCAACATACATCTGCCATTATCGTGGAGATGATGCGGAGAATTGCAGTCGGTTCCATGAATCCGGTGAAGATCCGGGCGGCGGAGAGTGTGGTGCGGCGGATCTGGCCTGCCGCCCAGGTGCAGGGCGTGCTGGTGCCTTCGGGGGTGGAGGTGCAGCCGCGTACGGAGAATGAGACGCGGCGGGGAGCGCTGAATCGCGCTTTGGCGGCCCAGGGTGCCCAGGACGCCGACCTAGGGCTGGGCCTCGAGGGTGGGGTGGAGGAGGTACGCGGGCGCCTGTATCTGGTGAATAGTGTGGTCGCGGTGGACCGTCATGGGCAGCGCGGCGAAGGCAGCGGCGTGCGCATGGAGTTACCGCCGAGCTTTCGGGCCGGGCTCGACGCCGGCCGTGAGTTAGGCGACTTAGTCGACGCCGCCTCCGGGCAATTGAATAGCAAGCAGAAGGAGGGTGCCATCGGCTTACTAACAGCGGGCATGGCCGACCGTCAGCAGAGCTTCGATCTGGCCCTAACTTACGCCCTCGTCCGTTGGCTCGCGCCATCGCTTTATCCACCGCCGCCCTTGGTTACCTTTCGCCCATCTACTCCCGCGGACTTACTGCTGATCCTCCCGGCCGAGGCGCAAGGCTGTGCCGAAGGCTTCATCGGGCAGGACACCGCCGACCAGCATGGCGAATGGATGAGCGACCCCGATGTGGAGCACCGCATCATCCTGCGGGATGGGCACGAAGTCGGTTACCTCATTTTGCGTGGCTTGGCCGGGCGTGACGACGCCATCGAAGTGAAGCGCATTTGCCTCACCGAGCACGCCACCGGCATCGGCACCGCCGTTTTTGCCGCCCTGCTGCCCTGGGCCTTTGAAGAACGAGGGGCGCATCGGGTGTGGCTCGATGTGTATGTCGAAAATGCGCGCGCGCGAAGCTTGTACGAGCGCGCCGGCTTTCGCGAAGAGGGCCGTCTACGCGAGAGTGTGCGTGGTCCGGACGGCTACCGCACGCTGATCCTGATGTCGATTCTACGGGACGAATGGCTTAGTCTTTAGCCGCTACCCAGTAACCGGGGCGCGAACGGATTCGTAAGTCGCCGTGACCCGTAACTCGCACCTCGATCAGGTTATAGCCGGTCGTCGTCATTTCGGGAGTAAATCCGAGCAGATACTGCGTGCGTAACTCCGCCTCTTAGTAGAAGTCTCATGATGAGAACCTCAGCAATCGAAGGACTTCTAGCTGCGGGCGTGCTGCGGTTCTTTGGGAGCGCGGTATTTCACGTTGAGCTGGGGTGTTTCGAGCACCTGATGATTCTGTACCTTGGAGGTGAGGCACGCTTCCAGGGCTCCGCTGACGATGAGCGTGCGCTCCACGGGATAGGGCGCGCGCCCGGTGACCAACATCTCCTCGATCTTACTCACTAAGCAGGCCGAGTAAGTGACGTTGGGCACCGGGGAGAGAAAAAACTGCGTGGAGAGGTAGCCGGGCATGCCCTTTACCTTCGCGGCGAAGCAATAGTCGTGGACGGCTCCGTCGAGCATGAGGAGCGTGGTTTTGAGGCCGTCATTGTGCTCGATAAAGTAAGCGGCAGGGTTCTTGACGAGCTTCGGCAGTTCGTGGTTGCCGACTAAGTCCTGGGTGCGGCCATCGATGAGAGTCTTGCCTTGCGGCGTGTCGCTGCGGGACAGCGCGGCAGTGAGGAGCTTCTTGGAATAGCGGCCAGCCTCGCCCGCTTCCCAGACCGCGTCGCCTTCAATTAGCTGCACGCGCTTGATGCCGGTCTCACCGCCCTTGCGCCGCTCGATCATGCATTGCATGGCTTCGAGCGCATGATAGTCCATCGGGTCGGAGCCGCCGACGCCGACCATGAGGGCGTCTTCGATTTGGCAATTTAAGGGCAGCTCCAGATCGGGTAATCGCCAGGTGACCGGCAGCGACGAGCCGGCCAGCATGGGGAACTTGAGCCGTTTGGATTGGTCGACCATCCACTTGGCTTTCTCAAAGCTGTAACTCAAGTGCTTGTCGTTATAGACCGGTACAGCGCGCCCGTCCTGGTCAAATACTTCCACGCACTGCTTAAAGAACTCATAGCGCGGGTATAGAATTTGGCCTTTTTCGTTCTTGGGATAGTTGCCATGCTCGCCGATGATCATGACGGCGTCGACGGCTAATTTATTCGTACCGCAGCGCAGGGCCTCGGCGATGGTGTTGTAGACTTTGAAACCAAACTCGGTGGCGCGAACGTAGCTTTGGTCGCCGCCGGTAGCGGGATCGCCGAGGGGCTTCTGGTCGGTATAAAGCGAGACGATTTGGACGTCGGGTTTGTGCCATTCCCCTTGATGCGGATAGCCGATCAGGAAACGGTCCGCCATGTGCTGGGCGTGCGAAAGGTACTTATAGAGGGTGGTAATAACGGCGACACGTTTGGGCACTAGGTTCTCCAGAAAGTCGATTCTTTGGTGGCTTGGTAGTTGATTTGCGACAAGTGCGGAGTGTCCAG
>JAYVRS010000008.1:0-2783 GCA_043776185.1 Bryobacteraceae bacterium
TTCCGCTTGACTATTTCAAGCACGAGATCGCTGGGGTTGTTTTGCCATTCGCCTCTTGTAGATCTGAGAATTTCGCCAGCCTCGGTACTCGGCGGTTGCATGGCACCGATTGGGCTGTCTGTCACTGATCCCCCTTTCTCAATCCCTTCGCCCAGTTCTGGACCAGAATTAGCGGTTCCGGTGGGGCCGTCTGTTCGGGCAGCGATACGGCCAAAATGCGTTGGCCATCGGGGGATATGTCGTACTGGTAACCGTTGCCAGTCAGGAATCCCCCGAAGAGCGCATTCCCGGCCCCGATCTCGATGTTGTTTGCCGTAACCCTGACGCTGGCCACCATCAACTTGCCTTCGCCCGGGGTCAGATAGAAGACCTCCTTGCCATCGGCGCGCCAGCGAGGATAGATTCCCCCCGTCTTTGACACCTGTTGCTTTCCGCCGGGGCCGGGAAACGGCGCTACATAGACTTCAGGACGGCCCGTTTCATTGGACTGGTAGGCTACCCAGCGGCCGTCGCGAGAAAATTGACCGGCAGACGCCCCCGCTCCCGGGCTGGCCTTGACGAAGGGAAACGGCTTCCCGCCTGGCTCCAGAGGCAGGGCATAAATGGCTGACCGTTCCAGGGGACGAGACGCATCGTACAGCACAAATTTGCCGTTTGGCGACCAGCTGCTGGGCACCTTATTCAGTTCATCCGAGTACAAGAGGTCCTCGGCCCCCGTTCCGTCGATCGACCTGCGATAGAGGTCAAAATGCCCTTTGCGCCGGGACGCAAAGGCTAAAGTTTTATCATCGGGTGACCAGACTGCATCTATGTCCAACGTTGGGTCCGAGGTGAGCCGGCTGGGCAGATTGCGCATCAGATTGTGCGTCCATATATCCGGATGGCCCTCGGTCGTAATCGAGATCGCCGCCTGTCTGCCGTCGTGCGACATGTGCATTCTCAGCAAGAAACCCGGCTCTCCCACGGTGCTGATGCGTTTACCGGTGCGGTCAAACCAGACGAGGGTGAAAGCCTTCGCCCTTCCGGTCTGATACGTCAGCGCTCCGCTGGAGGACACGGCGAAGCTGGCGCGCTGCGTGTTTAGGATTTGTCCCACGCGCTCGGCGAGCGGCACGGCTTCTCCGGTCACGGCATATCGCTTGAGGTCGAACGGTCGGGCCATGAGCGTTTGTTCCTGAAGAGACAGAAGATGCCCTTCGCTGTAGACCGCCTGCGAGTAGGATCGTCCGATGGAAATTCCCGCCGGAACGTCCCGCTCCCCTTCGACGGAACCGATACGGATCTCCCCATCGGGGGCAGCAACTCCTCGCGAGGCCAGGTACAGGAAGTGCTTCCCGTCGGGCAGGAATGACGGCCACCGGTGAGAGGTGACGGAGCTGGAGGGGTCAAGGTTGGTGACCTCCGTGGGATTCCCGCCCGCCGTCGGCACTTTCTTGAGTGGGCCGGCCTGGGTTGCGGCAAATACAATCACTCCGTCATTGCCCCAGGTTCCACCGCGCGCGTTGGATGCATCCGCCAGCGTCAGGACCGGCCCACCCGCCGCATCTATTTTCTTCAGCTTCCCGTTGGCGAAAAAGCCGATGTTCCGATTGTCAGGCGACCAAAATGGATAACCTGCGCCGTCGGTTCCGTCCAGCGGACGCGCTGAAAGAGAATCGAGCGAGCGGACATAGAGTTGCGAATGCCCGTCCTCGGCTTTCGCTCCGAAAACCACCCGCCGGCCGGCGGGTGAGAGGGCGGGAGGAGCCGAGATGGCGGATGTGTATTGGAAGGCGGTTCCCGTCGGGGGGAGTATCACCGAGCGGACCACGCGTGCTTCGTCGGAACTCTCCCGGAAATGAAGAAAACCCAAAACCGCCGCCATCAGGATGGATAGCGCGGCCACCGCGGGCCAGATCGGATGGCGGCTCGCCACGCGGGCCTCTGGCACCACGTCTGCCGTGATCCACTCCAGGCTCGCCCGCAGATCGCGCGCCGATTGGAATCCGTCGTCTGGATCTTTCGCCAGGCAGCGCCGCACAATGCGATCCAAGGCGGCTGGCACCGTGTCCTCGAACGACGGCGTCTCGCGTTCCAGAATCGCGGCGATCACGCTGGCCGTATTGGATCCGGTGAAGGCGCGCCGGCCAGTGACCATTTCGTATACCACGCAGCCGAAGGCAAAGATGTCCGCGCGTGAATCCACTTTTTTGCCTTGTAACTGCTCCGGCGCCATGTATTGCAAGGTGCCGACAATCTGGCCTTCCTGGGTGAGCGCCGCAGTTACGGTCTCGTCAACCGGCTTTGCCGACTCGGTGTCGGCAATCTTGGCCAGGCCGAAATCGAGCACTTTGATCCCGGACTTCGTCACCAGCACGTTGCCGGGTTTCAGGTCCCGATGGGTGATGCCCTTGCGGTGAGCGGCATCCAGCGCATCGGCTAGTTGAATCGCCAGAGGCACCACGCGCCCCACCGGTAGGGGGCCTTTGAGCGGCTGGCCGTCGACGAACTCCATCACCAGGTAATCCGGGCCGACGTCGTAGAGTTGGCAGATGTGCGGATGATTCAGCGCGGCCACGGCGCGGGCTTCGCGGCCGAAGCGCTCCGTAAATGCGTCGCGAGAGACCTTGACGGCGACGGTGCGGTCGAGCCGCGGATCGCGCGCTTTCCACACCGTACCCATGCCGCCTTCGCCCGTCACCGCGACGAGTTCGTATGGGCCGAGGCGGTCGCCGGGCGAGAGGTTCATCCTCCGCATAGCTTACCCCGGAACGATGCACGCGACCAGGACATTTTGTTTCCTT
>JAYVRS010000009.1:0-2774 GCA_043776185.1 Bryobacteraceae bacterium
TGAGTCGCCCGGCGCGCAGGCCCAGCACCACGTCGTGTTCCTGGGGAATTTCTTCGACGAACTCCGGCGAAGCGTGCCTCTGGACGGCAAGTGATAGTCTAAGACGTTTCCATGCCCCTCACCCCCGGCACCAGACTCGGACCCTACGAAATCCTCGCTCCCTTGGGCGCGGGCGGCATGGGCGAGGTCTACAAAGCCAAGGACACCAAGCTCGACCGCGAAGTCGCCATCAAGGTGATGCCCGCCAGCCTGGCGCAGGACCGAGAACGCCTCGCCCGCTTCGAGCGCGAAGCCAAAGTCCTGGCGTCGCTCAACCACCCCAACATCGCCCAGATCTATGGCCTGGAAGAGAACGCGTTGGTAATGGAGCTCGTCGCCGGCGACACGCTGAAAGTCCCCCAACGGCTCGACACCGCCCTCAACTACGCCAAGCAAATCGCCGAAGCCTTGGAAGCCGCGCACGAGAAGGGCATCACCCACCGCGACCTGAAGCCCGCCAACATCATGATCACGCCAGACGGCGTAGTGAAGGTCCTCGACTTCGGCCTGGCGTCGGTGCCGAGCCGCGAAGCCGTCAGCGACCCCGAGAACTCCCCTACCCTCACCATGGCCGCCACGCAAGCGGGAATGATCATGGGCACCGCCGCCTACATGAGCCCGGAGCAAGCCGCCGGCAAGCCCGTCGACAAACGCAGCGACATCTGGAGCTTCGGCGTCGTCCTCTACGAAATGCTCGCCGGCCAGAAGCTCTTCGACGGCGAGACGCTCTCCCACATCCTCGCCCACGTACTCACTGCGGAAATCGATTTCAGCAAACTGCCGCCAACGGTGCCTGCGGAGATCGTGGAACTGGTGAGACGCTGCCTGGATCGCGATCTGAAAACCCGGTTGCAAGCCATAGGCGAAGCGCGCATCGCCATTGGAAAGTATGACGCGGCCCCGCGCAGCCGTCTCGCGATCGAGCCCCGCGTGCGGCCCGGTGCCTCGTCAAATTGGGCGTGGGCCCTGGCGGGGGTGCTCGGCCTTGTCGCCGCCAGTGCTCTTTGGATGGCCTGGCACCCATCATCACCGCCTGGGCAGCCGCTGGTCTCGCTGGACCTGGATCTAGGAGCGGAGCTGTCGCTTCTTTCCAGCACGGGATCCGCCGCGGTCCTCTCACCGGACGCCAAGCGGATCGTATTTGTCGCATTGGGACCGGACGGAACGCGCCGCCTCTATACGCGTTGGCTGGCCCAACCCAAGGCGTTTGCCTTGCCGAAGACGGAAGGAGCCTATGCCCCATTCTTCTCCCCCGACGGCCAATGGGTGGGCTTCTTCGCGAAGGGCAAGCTGAATAAGACTCGCCTGGACGGCGGCCTGCCCGTCTCCCTCTGCGAGGCTTCCGCCGGACGTGGCGCCAGTTGGAGTGAGGACGACACGATTATCGCGGCTCTCGACAACCGGGCCGGTCTCTCGCAGATTCCCGCCGACGGAGGCAAGCCGGTGCAGATCACGCAATTGGAAGGCTCGGAGATCGGCCATCGCTGGCCGCAGGTCTTGCCCGGCGGCAAAGCGGTTCTCTTCATCTCGAATAACACGCCCGCAAACTATTCCGAAGCTAGCATCGTGGCGGTTACCCTCGGGAATCATCGCAGAAAAATCGTGCTGGAGCGCGCCGGCATGTATCCGCGGTATCTGGCCGGTTACCTCACCTACGTGAGGAAGGAAAAGCTTTTCGCGGTGGCTTTCGATCCGGTGCGCCTGGAGGTTCGCGGTTTGGCTGCTCCCGTATTAGACGGGTTCATCAGCGATCCTACTTTTGGAGATGCGCAGGCTGAATTCTCGCGCCAAGGCACTATGGTGTATCGCCGGGGAAAGGCGGTGGGAATGCGAACCATCCATTGGATGGATGCCGCCGGAAATCTCGATTCTATAGTCGCCGAGCCAGCACTTTACCAAATGCCACGCTTTTCGCCAGATGGCAGCCGCTTGGCATATTCCGTAACCCAGGGGGCAAACTCGGACATCTGGATATACGACCTACGCCAGGGTAGTCGCGCCCGGATGACCGGGGGCATGGGCGTGAATTCCTTTCCCGTCTGGACCCCCGATGGGCGGCACCTTGTCTTTAGCTCGGTGGGAGGAACGTTCTGCGCTCGATCCGACGGCGCAGGTAGCCCAGAGCCGTTCACCGCCAATGGCGCTTTAACAATTCCGTCCTCCTTCACACCGGACGGCACCCGGCTCGCGGTTTACAACTCAAATCCTAGCGGCGGGTCCGTCATCAGCACCATTCCGGTGCAATACGGTCCCAACGGGCCAAAGGCTGGGAAGCCCGAGTTCTTCCTGAAAACGGAGGGAGGTAATCCCAACCCGGTTTTTTCTCCAGATGGGAAGTGGATAGCCTACGCGGCGGCGGGCTCCGGGACCTACGAGGTGTATGTGCGGTCCTTTCCGGATCGTGGCACCCAGTGGCAGATTTCGAACAACGGCGGGGGCATGCCCAGGTGGTCCAGAAATGGCCACGAGCTCTTTTATCGCACCGATGACCAGCGAATCATGGCGGTGGACTACGAGGTGAAGGGGGACACCTTGTTGACGCGCAAGCCGCGCCTATGGTCCAACGGGCAACTGGCTAACACCGGCGCCACTCTCAACTTGGACGTGTCCCCGGATGGCAAGCGGTTCGCCGTGGTGATGCCGGTGGAAGGCCCCGAGCCACGTGAGACGCAGAGCCACGTGACGCTCGTTCTGAACTTCTTCGATGAGGTCCGGCGGCGGGTTCCCTGAGGTGG
>JAYVRS010000010.1:0-2774 GCA_043776185.1 Bryobacteraceae bacterium
TTCCAGCTGAACGCGTCGATTCCTCCGGGAACCGATGCGACGAGCGAAGTCGTCGTTCGCTACGGCAACCTGGCGTCGCCACCGGTGCGGCTGTGGAATTGAATCCCGCCACCCGCCACCCAAGCGTGATCTTTAGGAAGCCTTAGGGTCAAGCCCAATCTGGAAAACTGCACCACCCGTGGATGCGGTCGTTTCCCGTGGATGCGGTCGTTTCCTGGATTGAAACGGGACTGGACGGTCCGTGGGTCGAGCGCAGGCGCGTATTGCAGCACTGCCAGCGCGTTTGTTGCGAGGAGGTCGCCAATTACTCCGTCAGGCGCCGCACCACAATGTCGTCTACTGGGGTTACGGAATTGGCCTTTACCTCGACAGCCTTGCCGCCTAGTCTCAACAGCACTTGCCGCAGTAAAACATCCGTGGAGTTTTGCGGGACAAGGCTATCGACAGCGACAACCTGATAAGATCCCGGGAGGACGCCTTTTATTTCCCAGCGTCCGAGTTGATCTACTTCCGCAGAGTCGTAAGCAACCGACGCCGCATCTCCGCCGCTTGGGAATAGCAATATGACCGCGCCAACCGGAACCGAGGAACCCGCCAACACTTTGCCGGTGACCCGCATGCCGCTGGCCATAGTGACGCTAACGGGCACACTCGCTCCCCATGGAACGTTGAAGACATCGCCAGCGCCAACCTCTCTCCCATAGATGACTAAGCTCGCCGCGCGCTTGCCCGCCGCCTGAAACTCGATGCGGTATCGGCCCGGGACAATTCCCGTCAGCGTTATCTGTCCCTCGCTGCCGATCTCTTGCTGATACATGGCTCCGATCGAGAGCAAGGGCCGTTCAGCGGGCGTCAGATAAACCCTGATTTTTCCGGCAATTTTTTCTGTTGATCCAGAGACCAATCCCGTAGATATGCTAACAGTGCCAGTGCTCTGCAGTACCAGCTTCACGTCGCCAACGTCCCGATCCCGCACCATCACCTCTTGCCGCGCGATTTCCTGGATGGTTCCCTCCTGCGTGCGCTGCACGGCCACGAGTTCATAACTCCCGGCCGAGATGGCGGCAAACTCGAAATGCCCATCGGCGTCGCCACTGGACGGAAACGCATCGAGCCCATTGCCCGTAGCATCGGCCGGAATCAGAAAGACCTCGGTGCGACCTCCGGGCGAAGACCGGTTCGTTCCCGAGATACGAAAACCGTGGTCGCGATTGAGGGTGAAGTCGGCGACGTGCTCCCCGGCGCTAATGAGTAGCGGCGCGCCGTCCAGCAAGGACATGGTTCCCGCCGTTGTTCCGGAGTAATTCAGCGGAAGAGCCGACGAGGATTGGGCAGAGCGCAAGGATCCCTGAACAACGTAAGACCCAGGCCGCAAATCGTCCAGCAGATAGCGGCCATTCTCATCGGCCTCCGCCTCTTGCACGATTGTCCGCATTGCCAAACCATCGATCCGATCAAGTACCACTGCCACGACCTTCGCTCCGCCGGCCGGCCGGCCGTTTTCGAGCGATACCCTTCCGCGCAGGCGAGCCTTTTCCAGTAACTCGCAAGTCACCCGGGACTCACCCTCGGCTTCGATCCGCAGCAGCGGCACCGCTCGCCCACGAATGGGCCCCAGCGACTCCAGAGACACCAGCCGGGGATGCGTCGCGAGCACCTGGTAGCTCCCCGGAGCGACCCCTTCGAACAGGAAGGAGCCGCTCTCGTCAGTGAGGCCGTCTCGGAGGGCCAGCGCTTCGGTGGTATCGCCCAGCGGTCGCAAAGTGACTCGCGCCTGGGCGATCGGGGACTTACTGGTCTCCCCCACGATTCGGCCGCGTACTGAGGCCTTGAAGGCCGGAGCGGCCGGTTCCGCCCCGTTCGCCACGCAGACCAGCGCCGTCAAGCAGACCCACTGAAGCGGGGAATACATTTACTTCAACACCCACTTGGGCGTGACGCCATTCACGGTGCCGGTGACGACAAACCGATACTTACTCGGCCCGGATGAATCCCGGACGGCCGTCACGCTCGCCCGGCCGACTTGGAGCTTCCACCGCTCATCCTTCCACTGCCCGGCGTAATACACGCTGGTATTGGCACGAATGTGAACGTAGTTCACGTCGATAATGCCGTGCGTGGCGCCAGTCTGCCGGTAGCCCACCGTCCGGTTCGTATTGGGTACACAGACGCGGCTACCTTGATAGTCGCCATCCACTAACCACGTAGCCTCCAAGCCGGAGTTCGGCGGCGCGTCGTTTTTGAAGGTCCCAACGCCGTCGCTGAGATTACATTGGGCCGGCAGGTAGCTAACGGTGAGCACCAGCGGGAGAAGCAGTCGAGAGAAAAGTTTCATAGTTCAAACCTCGACCCTATAGGCGCGGAAGTGCTTCAAACACCGACACCGCTCGGCAAATTTTCTTGAGAGTTCATTTCCGCACGGTTCATTTCCGCACGGTGGCCTCCACGCGAAACCGCTTGAGTTTAGCCTCCATCTCGCCGCGCAGCCCGGCGCTGAGGTCATTGGCCGCCAACTGAACGCCGAGCGCACGCTCCAGCGTTGCCACGGCCTCCGGTGTATTGCCGGTATCGAACTGAGCCTGCGCCAATGTATCCATGAGCGCTAGATTCGGATTTTTGGTGGCCCCCACAGCGCGTTGGGCATAGCTTAGCGCCACAACGGGAGCGCGCCGTTCGAAGACGCCGACCTCGAGCAGGAACGATGCATAGTTGTTCCAGTCGTCCGGCGTTGCGTTCGGCCGGTCCGCAAAAAAGCGGAAAATCTCCAACCCTTC
>JAYVRS010000011.1:0-2758 GCA_043776185.1 Bryobacteraceae bacterium
GTCTTCGTGCAACGAACGTACTAGGACCTTATACTATTAGGACAATGAAATTATTCGCGTTGCTGGCGGCGACGGCGACGGTGGGCCTCGGGCAATACGCGACTTTCGCGGAAGCCGAGCGCAAACTGGGCGACTTGGCGCGGCTGAATTCTGGTGTGATGACCCTCGAGACCATCGGAACTTCGGCGGGCGGCCGCCGAATTCTGGCAGTGCGTTTGGCTGCCGTTGGTAGCATCTCGCCCGAACTGCGCCCGGCGGTTTTCGTGGGGGCCAACCTGGTTGGCTATCACAACGCGGGCACGCAGGCAGCGTTGGGGCTGGTCGATCGCCTTTTGGCGAACAAGACCTTACTGGAGAGCCGCACCTTCTATGTCGTGCCGATGCTCAATCCGGATGCGCAGGATAGTTACTTCGCGCCCATCAAATGGCGAAATGGCCTCAATGGCGGCAAGCTGGATCGGGATCGCGATGGAGTGTTCGGCGAGGATGGACTCAACGATTTGAATGGGGATGGGCGCATCACGCAAATGAGGATCGCCGATCCGAATGGAGCCTATTTGCCGGACCCGGCGGACCCGCGAGTGATGAAGCGGGTTGATTCGTTGAAGGGTGAGAAAGGCCTTTATTCCGTCCATACGGAGGGAGGCGATGACGATCGAGATGGCTCGTATAACGAGGATCCCGCCGGTGGGTTTCGCCCGGACAAGAACTTCGCCCATGCTTGGGCCGATGATGATCCCGAGGCCGGTCCATTTCCGGGGTCGGAACCGGAAGCGCGCGCGATCATGGACTATTTGTTGGGGCGCCGAAATATTGCCCTGGCGTTTATCTTTGGTCCGGCGAATAACTTACTGGCCACGCCGCGCGGCGTGGGCGGTTCGCTCGAGATTGGTCAGATTCGGGTGACGGCGGCGGCCGATATCGCCGGAGCCTTGGGTTTGGAAGTGGGCCGGAATTACTCGGTGGATGAGGTCTTTCCGCTCCTGGAAAATTCAGCGCTCGCGCGGCAACTGACGGGCGGCGTATCGCGGGAATCGATTGCCACTTTACTTGGTGCGGGTCCGGCGACGGCCCCGGCCGCCGAGGACTTACGTTATTACGATAGTCTGGCCGTGGACTACAAGAAAGCTTTGGATTTGGCTGGGTTAGATAGTAAACGTGACGGGCAGCAGTCGCCCGCCGGCGGTTTGCAGAATTGGCTCTATTATCACTATGGAGCGATGGTGATGGAGTTGGACGTTTGGGGTGTCTCGAAGCTGATGGCCTACGTGGATAAAGAGGCCCCGCAATCATTTGTGCCGTGGACGCCGATTACTTTGCCTGACGGGACGAAGGCGGAAGTAGGCGGCGTGGATCCATTCGTGGAGATCGCGCCGCCGGCGGGCGAATTAGCGAAGGCGGTCGCCGCGCATGCTGACTTCGTGCAGGACGTGGCTAGTAAGTTAGCCGCCGTGAAGATACTATCTACCCAGGCCACCGAGTTATCGGCCGGAGTGTGGCGGGTGCGGGCGATGGCGGGGAATACAGGCTTTCTTCCCACCCATACGCAGCACGCGGTGAGGGCGCGCACTTGGTTGCCGGTGCGGCTCGAGTTAGTGCTGCCGGCGGCGGTGACTTTGGTTTCGGGAAAGACGCAAGTCGCAAGCGAGCGACTCACTGGCGGCACCGGCCAGCTAAAAGGCGAATGGTTAGTGCGGGCGGCCAAGGGTACGAAACTGAGTTTTTCACTGGCCAGCCAAAACGCCGGTAGCGACCGCCAGGAGATCACCTTACAATGAAACTCGCACTCAGTATCCTGATCGCGATTGGCCTCTTCGGCGCGGAGCCGATCAAGCCGGCCAAGACGCCGCCTGATCCCGCATTTAATCGGCTCTATCCGAATGCCGAGATCGAGAAGTTCTTGAAGGCCTACGCTGAGGCTTACCCCGACTGGGTGAAGCTGGATGCCATCGGCCAGGGCGGGGAAGGCGACACGATTTGGGCGTTGACGATTACGAACCCCAAGACGGGAGCGCATGGCACCAAGCCGGCGATCTATGTGGACGGGGCCACGCATGCGAACGAGATTCAGGGCACCGAGGTGTGCCTCTATCTGATCAATTACACGCTAAAGAATTACGGTAAGTCAGCGCGCTTGACGGAACTGATGGACCGGGCCACCATCTATGTCGTGCCGATGGTGAACGTATCGAGCCGCAAGAAGTGGTTCACGCAGCCGGCCACGCCCAATTACCCGCGCACGCTGATCTCCAAAATCGACGACGATCGCGACGGTAAGTTCGACGAAGATCCTTACGATGACCTGGATGGCGACGGCGAAATTACCACGATGCGCAAGAAAGTTCCGCTGGGGCAAGGCCGGTTTAAGCTGGACCCCAAGGATCCCAGGCTCTTGGTGCCGGTGCAGGGTGATGAGCTGGGCGACTATTTGATGTTAGGCCAAGAGGGCATCGACAACGACGGTGACGGTCTGGTGAATGAAGATGTGCCGGGCTACGTCGATCCGAATCGCACCTTCGGTTATGGCTTTCAGCCCCGCTATGTGCAAGCCGGTGCCTCTGACTATCCATTGCAGTATCCCGAGACCAGAGCCGCGGCAGAATTCGGTTTGAAACACCCGAACATTATGGCCGTGCAGAGTTTTCATAATTCGGGCGGTTACATTCTGCGGGGGCCGGGGGCGAAGTCCGAGCGGTCTTATCCGCCGAGCGACGCCCGCGCGTATGACCTGATCGGCAAGGAAGGTGAGAGGATGCTG
>JAYVRS010000012.1:0-2751 GCA_043776185.1 Bryobacteraceae bacterium
GACCCGATGACTTAGTGGCGCGCCGAAGAATGTAGCGAATGCCCGCCATACCCAACAGCATCCCGACGAACATCCCGACCAGCATCATAGCGTGATGCAGCCAGATGCCGCGGGGATCAGCGATTGGCAGTAGACCCACCGGCAAATAGGCTGCCGTCATCCCGGCTTGCATCCCGACCACATCGAGTAACAAAGCGCGGCCCCCATAGCCATCTCGCCGCGCCTGTTGCAAGCACCGTGCGGAAAGCCAGGCCAGCGGCACCGAAAGCAGCAACATGCCGCCGGTCATCACCGAATAAGCGGTCCAGGTGCGCTGCACGTGGCAGGCGGGGCCTAAGAGCATTGCGGACATCATGCCAAGGCCGCCGGGCCCAGCCATGAGGAGGATCATGTCAAGATGAGGGTCCCAGCGTTCGCGCGTAAAGGCGAACATGGCCACGATGGCCACCATGCCCGTCGCGATCGCGACGCCCACGGGCCAACCAGCCATGACATACAAGATGGCAACTTGTAAACTGGCACAGAGCGTAATCAGGGTGGGGTTCACGTGCGGCTTGGCTCCCAATCCATAAGGTGCATGGAGTAGAGAATGACGGTGAGGCTGGAGGCCATCATCAGGAGTGCCGATGCTACGGGAGGCAACCAACCGGCGGCGGCGAAGGCTATGCCGACTACGTTGTAAGTCAGCGAGAAGGCAATGTTCCAGCGCACCACTTGACGGGTTTTGCGAGCGATGACGATGGCGGACGCCAGTTGGCTCCAGTCGCGATGGAGACAGACTAATCCGCTGAGGTCCTGGACTAACTCGGCGCTTTCGGGCGCAGCGCAGGAAACGTGGCTCCAGGCCATAGCCGCGGTATCGTTCAAGCCATCGCCGGCGAAGAGAACATGATGTCCTTGAGTCTGCAATTCTTCAATCAGGGCGTGTTTGAGCGCGGGGCTTTGGCGGCTCAACTGGTGACGGATGGGGATAGCGGCAGCGCGCTCCGGCGAATCGCCGGTGGAGAGCAGAACGTGAAGGCCCAGAGACTCGAGCGCCTCGATGGCGGGGCTAACATTAGAGGAAGATCGCTCAGTAAGTTCGATGGTGGCGGCGAGCTGGCCATCAACCTTGACGACTAACTGCCGTCCTTGACTGCTGCCCGCGAATAAGCGCCGGCCATCTTCGAATTCCGCTTCAATCCCGACGCCAGGTAACAGGCGCACGGTTCGCAAGGGCGCACTAGCCTGCTCTGACTCATCTATCCAGAGCGGAGCTAGCGTCCGGGCGAGGGCATGGCGGCTGGCTAATTCCGCCTCGCGGAGTAAGTAACGAAGTTCCGCGGCCCGTGGTTGCCAAGCCGCACTAATGACCCAAGTTACCGCGAATTCCTCGGGTAACGTTAAGGTTCCCGTCTTGTCGAAGACCACGGTGTCGATCTCAGCGAGCCGCTCCACCGCCTGACCAGAACGGGCGACAATGCCGAGTTCCCGGAGGCGGGCGATGGCGGTCCACACGGCGAGCGGAGTAGCAAAACCCAGGGCACAGGGGCAGGCGATCACCGCTACCGAGAGGGCGATGAAAAGAGAGCGATCCCACGCGGTCGATTGGGCATGCCAGAAGAAGGTGGCCAAGGTGGCGGCGCAGACGAACGGTACAAACCACCGTAACGCTTGCATGGCCAGGCGCTGTTCGTGGCCGGGGCGCGCGAGCCCCGCTTCAATTAGGGTTCGAATCTGATCGATTTGATTATCACCGGCTGCGGCGACCGCGAAACCGTCGAGGGAACCGTCCAAGGGGAATGAGCCGGCGAGTAAGTGGTCTCCCTTCGTCTTACTAACTGCTAGACTTTCACCAGTCAGCGACGCCTCCTGGACAAAGGCTGACCCGGCGATGACCCGGCAATCCACCGGTACGCTCTCACCGGGGAGGATGCGGATCTGGTCTCCCGGCTGGATATCAGCAGCGGTGACCATTTCGCCGCTCACCCGGCGCGCCATGCGTTTCTCGGGGGCCCAATCGCGGAGCGACTCCAGGACACGATGTTTACCGTAGGCGCCGATCTGGCGGCCCAGCGCGTAAATCACCAGTAACATGGCGGCGACATCGGCATAACCGTTGCCAGTGCCGCGCACGAAATACAACACCGAGGCAGTAATACTACTGACGATACCGATCAGAAAGAGCAACTCAATGGATAACTGACGCCGGCAGAGTGACCGCCAGGAGGCTTCGATGAATTCCTTGCTGAGGAGGACGAAGACGGGCAACGCAATGAAGCACGAAGTTAGTTCGAGGGCATAACGTTCCTCAGCCGTAACGTCCGAGCCATTCAGCGCCATGCTGAAGACCATGCCGTTCATGGCGAGGAACGCCCCGCCGCCGATCCGCCACCACAGCGACGCCGGAGCCTCATCAATACAGGAGCAGGACAGAGCCTCCGTGGCAGTGACACGCTTGGTGGCGGGAGTAAAGTCGAGTAGCATCCGTTACTTCACCGGGGCCGGCGTACCTGGCGCGGGAATGGAAGCCGGAGAGGCGGCAAATTCCGCCAGGCTAGCGGCGCGCCATTCGTTCTTGCCTGCCACTTCCTTCCGGACCGCAGTAACCAAACCGATTGGCACGGGGTCTGCGTTATTGCCCCAGGACCCGCGAATATAGGTCAGTACCGCGGCAATCTCTTCGTCCTCGCGAATTTCCCAGGCGGGCATCTGCGAGTTATAGGTTTTGCCGTTCACTTGGAATTCACCATTCAAACCCTTTAGAAGGAT
>JAYVRS010000013.1:0-9137 GCA_043776185.1 Bryobacteraceae bacterium
CGACTGGACCTCGGCGGCGGACGCCAACTCCCCGCTCAAGCGCTGGCGTTCGCCGAGCAGCCGGGCGGAGCGCTGATTCATCACAATGGTGATCGCAAAAGTGAACAAGAGCCCGGTGACGGTGCGCACCAACGGCCCTTGGATACCAACTACGCTGGTAGGCACAAAGAATGCGGTGCCGTAGGTGACGAAGTTCACCGCGAAGTACGTGAGGATTGCGATGTGGACGGCGGGCATGCGATCCATTTCGCGCGAAGTTCGCCGCCCGAGTTGGTAGTAAACGAAAATAAAATAACAGGTCCCCAGCATGTTGATCCCAAACAAAACGAGGGGGGTGACGATTCCCCCCGCCGGGGCGACAGCGGCTCTCCCGAGAAGAAGCGCCACATAAACTGCAGAGACAAGCCACAGGATTGGGGTGATCCGGCCAAGGAATAAGGTTCGCATCCAGCCGAGCCAACCCGGCACCAGGCCGATAGCGGACAGTGTCACGATCCAGTTCGCGGCCAAGCTCCCTTCCAAGCGAACGACATCCGGGTTTCCCGAGACGACCCGAAGCACAGTGCCAGAGAGCAGCCAAAAGCCAAACCAGAAATACTCCGGCGCATCGCGGCGCCAAATGGGAAGCAGAAGGAACAAGACGCCAGACAGGAGAAGCGAAGCGGCAATCAGCATTTGCGGTAGCGCGCTCCGCAATCGTTCGCCCCGCCAAAGTTCGACCCGATCCCTGACTAGGTCTTCGGTGCCGATCCACGAAGTCGGCCGGGAGGTAGAAAATGCGAAACCGATCGAGCCCGCCCGCAGCCGAATCGCCACCACGGCGTCTCGCTCGTGACCCAGTACGGGGATCGCCTTCGCTACGGAGATCCTCTGCCCCCACACGCCACCATTGGGGTCGCCCATGGCTTCGGCGCGCTGCCCGTTCCAGAAGACTTCATAGGCTTGACTAGAGCCGAATCCGCCCACCATCAACGCCAGCGGTTGGTTCGGCATGTTTTCCGGGAGCCGCACGCGGAACCGGTACCAGGAAAATCCAACACCCGGATTCCGCGCCTCTTCCGGCATCCGCACGCTGGGCCAAGCCGAGTCGTCGAAAGCGGGGTCCGCCCAGCGGGGGTCGTCGCCGGCTTGGTGCTTCCACATTCCGGATAGCGGGGCGGGCTGAAACAGGTTTTCCACCTCAATGGTCTGGGCGCTGCACAGCGGTGCCAGGAGCGCCAACCATAGTACGATTCTCATGCGTTTCTCCTCATGCGGGTGACTGAACCGTGGCCCAGTCTCGATCATCAAAGTCCACCTGCGCGTATTCCGGCCGGTCGTCGTTGCTGCGGCGCCAGTCCTGGCTGATGTCCAGGTACAGCGCATTCTGCGCCATCGCCAGGGCTAGTCCACCGGCAAATCCAAGAATTAGCTTCGCCAAGCGTTTCTCCTCACCGTAGGCCAGGCCGAGTCGTCGAAGCCGGGCGCGGCCCAGGCGGGATTGTCCCCCTGGTGCCACTTCCACACTCCGTTGGCGGAAATGGGGTCGCCCGCGCCACGTAAATCGATCTCCTGCGCCATGAGGCTGGAGCAGAAAACCAGATAAAGGCACTTCATAATGGCCTCCTCGCCGGGAAAATATGGGGGAAAATATGGGGTTGCGCTACCATGAGGGAGGAGGGAACCGTATGGCAACCAAAGCGCTGATGACCGCGGAAGAGTTCGCGCAATTGAGCACCGCAGAGACCGAAGACTATGAGTTGGTTGACGGAGAATTGATCCCCTTGTCGAGCGGAACCCCCTTGCATAATCTGACCCGGGACAAGATCGTCCAACGGGTGCGAAACTACTTTGACCAACATCCCGTGGGCGGGGCGACCGCAGAAACCGATTGCCGCATCCATAGCGACCTGGTCCGCCGGCCGGACCTTTCCATCTTTCTGGCCGATCGTTGGGCACAGTTGGACCTGAACCTGATTCCCGTGCCCTTTGCTCCCGATATCGCCATCGAAGTGCTGTCGCCCTCCGAGCACATCCTCGAGGTGAACCGCAAAGTCCGCGACTACCTGGGAGCGGGAAGCCAGGAAGTGTGGCTGCTCGACCAAGCCAACGGGGAGTTGCATGTGCGAACCAAGGCGGGGATTCGGCTGCTTCAGGCGGGTGACGTGCTCGACACTGCCCTGCTGCCCGGCTTCGCCGTAAAGGTGGCGGACTTGCTTTCGGGCCGCTAAGTTTCTCATCCGCTCCTCCGCACGGTGACCACCGTGATGTCGTCGTTCTGGCCCCAGGCCTGGGCCGCGTCCGCGATCTCCCGCGCGGATTTGCCGCTGATCTCGCGTGTGCGGTCGAAGCCGAAGAGTTCGCGCTGGCTATTCTCCGCCTCGACGACGCCGTCGGAGACGAAGGTGAAGGCAGCACCGCGCGCGCTCGACTCCGCATAAATCACAGCCGCCATCACACCCAGCGGCAGGCCCGCATCCGTCTCCACTTCCCGGCCATCGACATAAGGAGCAGGATGCCCCGCATTGGCCACCAGGACCTCGGCCCCGAATCGCGCGCAGCAACAAGTGACAAACCCGCCGCCCGTATGCCCGACCATGCCTTCGTTCAAGGCCGATAAAACCAGCGCCGGCGACGAAGACTGGGTCGCCCGCAATATGCCAATCGCGACCGACACCAGCATCGCCGCTTTTAGCCCCTTGCCGCTCACGTCGCCGACGACGACCAGCAAGGCCCCGTCCGGGTCGACGCGGGTCCAGTAGAAATCGCCGCCTACTTCAGCTGCCGGATCGTAGACCGCCTCGACGGCAAAATCCGGCGTCACGGGCGGAGCCGGTAGTAGCAACTGCTGCACCACGCGGGCCGCTTCGATCTCGCCCGACAGCCGCACCCGCGCCTGTTGATCGGCCCGGGATTGCCGCAACAGCAGCGACAGAATCGTCACACTGAGCAATAGCCCGGCGAGCGACAACCAAGTCAAAAAGAAAGGGCCGAGATGAAAATCGCGGCTGCTGACCGTGATGCCGAACGAAGGCAGCAAGGTATAAAATGTCAAAGCGACGAGGGGTTGCACCAGGATAACTCCCCGCAGGATATGCTGCTCCACCGGCAATGAGCCAGGACGAGTCCACCAGTTCCACACGATTGCCCCAAGGGAGAGTGCCGCGCACCAGCCAATCTGGAACAGGAGGATCCGGCGGGAGGAGAAGCCGAGCAGCACGCTAAACGGCAGCACTAGCCAGCCCAGCCACAACGCGCCGCGCAACCAAAGTGAGCGATACCCGAGCACCGAGAACACGAACTCCGCCAAGAATGGCTTGCCGAGTTCACCGACCACCAACCAGTTCACAAATCCTGAGGCGGCGAACGGCCGCGCGCCAGGGATCAGGGTCACCCACCCATAAAGGTCGAGAAAGGCCTGAGTGGCCGACCCCAAAGCGAACCACAGCAGCTCGATCCGCGCGCGATCGCTCCACCAGGCCCAGAGACTCAGCAGGGCAATGATCAGCGAAATCGTCACGAGCACCAAATCTAAGGACCGCAGATAGGCGTGGCGCTCAAGCGCGGCTGGGCCGGCTGCCAGAGGCGCTATCGCGCGGTCCGTCAGTAGCCAAGGGCCCGTATCGGTCACGCTCCAGGACGTCATGTACGTCAGCGGAGTCTTCACGCGAATAGCGATCTGGATGCGGTTGCCCGGCAGCACGGAAGGCGGCACCCGGTAGGTGTGCGGATGCATGAGTTCGGCGTCCGCATACGAGTCGAAACCACTGGACTGGCCAATGTGCTGGCCATTGACGAAGATCTCATGCATCTGCCGGATGGTGCCGACGGTGATCGCCAGTTGCGACTTGTCGGTACCGTCCGGCAGTTCCACCGTCCGCCGAAACCAGCCCTCGGATTGCGGGGGAATCGGACGAGCGTACCCCCACGGCGCGCTGATGGCGCTCCAAGCGCGATCATCAAAGTCCACGGCGGCGAATTCGGGACGGTCCTCTCCGACGATGAACTTCCATGGCCCGCTGAGGTCCAGCCAGAGGGGCTGCCGCGCCAGTGCCGAGACCGCTACGAACCACAATGCCCATCGACCCAGAATCCTCATACGGTTCTCCATACGGTAACCACCGTGATGTCGTCGTTCTGTCCCCACGCCTTGGCCGCTTCAGCGATCTCTTGCGCAGGCCTCGTCGATCTCTCGCGCAGGTGGGCGAGCACCTTGCCCGGGTGCATTTCTCGCATCATCTGCTTGCACAGGCCCCCGGCCCGGGCGGCATGCGCTGGGCATCGCCTATAATGAGGGTTATGGCGTTCGTCATTGATGAGGCCCACCTGCCCGCGATCTTGAGCGTCGGTCCGATGACCGATGAAGCCTTCGCCCAACTGTGTATCGAGCACGCCGACCTCGATCTCGAAATGTCCGCCCACGGGGAACTGATCATCATGCCGCAAACCTTCACGTGGACTGGAGCGCGGAACAATGAAATCAGCCGCCAACTGGCTAACTGGGCTCGCCAGGACAAACGCGGCGTGGCCTTCGACTCGTCCACGGGATGGCTGCTGCCCAACACCGCCCGGCGCTCGCCAGACGCGGCGTGGATATTCAAACACCGCATTGCGGACCTGGACCCGGCGGCCTTTAGCCGTTACTGGCCGGTGTGCCCCAACTTCGTGATCGAACTGCGTTCGCAAACGGACCGGATTCGCGTGCTGCGCGACAAGATGGAGGAGTGGCTGGCCAACGGCGCTCAACTGGCTTGGCTGATCGACGCTGAGGCGAGGACGGTGGAAATCTACCGTCCTGGCTATGAAGCCGAGACGCGAACCGGTACTTCTTCCGTTACGGGTGAGGGACCCGTGGAGGGATTCGTGTTGGACCTGCTCCCGGTGTGGGATCCTTTGGCTGACTAAGCTCATGCGCTCCTCCGCACCGTCACCACGGTGATGTCGTCGTTCTGGCCCCAAGCCTTGGCCGCCGCTGCGATCTCGCTTGCGGACTTACCGCTGATCTCGCGCGTGCGGTCGAAGCCGAACAACTCCCGCTGGGCATTCTCGGCCTCCACCACGCCGTCCGACACCAAGGTCAGTTGCTCGCCGGGAGCCAGGATGATCGCATGATCGCTATAGGTGACATCGGAGACCACGCCCAGCGGTAAGCCCGCCTCCACCTCCACCTCGCGGCCATTCAGGTAAGGCGACAGGTGCCCGGCATTGGCGATCTCCACCCGGCCATCCGGGTGCAGCAACAAACAGCAGCAAGTGATAAAGCCCCCCGACGGCCGCCGCGAGAGTGTCCGGTTCAGCGCCCCCAGCACCGCCGCCGGCGACGCGGACTCGTCGTGCTGGATCGCCCCACAAGCCAGGGTCGCCATCATGGCCGCCTTTAGCCCCTTGCCGCTCACATCGCCCAGCAGCACCAGCGTGCGACCGCCCGGGCGCTCCAGGATCTGGTAGAGGTCGCCACCCACTTCGAGCGCCGGCTGGTAGACGGGATCAATGAAGAACCCCGAAGCTTCCACCGAAGCCTGCTGGCCCACCAGCAACTGCTGGGCCATTTGCGCGGCACCCATCTCGCCCTGTAGCCGTTGGCGGTCCTGCCGGTCGGTCGCCAAGCGCCGGAATAGCAGGTAAAGGATCACCACCGAAATCGAGAGCCAGAACAAATCGCCCAGCCGGAATCGATAGTTCCCGATTGCAAGGAAGGGTAGCTCGAATCTCGTTACGATTCGGGAGGGGCTCCGATACCACAGCCAGTTCGCGTAACCCGCCGTGATCCAGAGTTGGGCAAAGCTCAGCGCCGTTAGCAGCGCCGTGAACCTCAGGGCGTGTTGCTCGATCGAGGTGCGGATGCCCCGCCTCCGCCACCAGTCCTGGATGATCACCGCTATGGCCACGCACGCCACCCAGAAGTTTGCGGGAAAGCCGATGATGGCCAGGAGTGGGCCGTCCGCCCCGAGCACTACGGCAAAGGCGGAGACGCTCCAGCCCAGCCACACGAGAGTCCGCAAACGCCACGACTGAAGCCCCAGTGCCGCAAAGACGAATTCCGCAAATAACGGATGATCCAGATGCACGATTGCGTACTCCCAGGTGACCCCGGCGGGCGTAAAAACGCCATGCCCATCGTAAAAGGAAAAAGTATAAAACGCGGCGCCAGCGCGCACGAACGAAACCAAACTGAACCAAAGGTATTCCACCCGGACGCGATCGCTGCGCCAACCGAGAAAGCTCAGCAAGCCAATGGCGAGAAAGAGCGAGCCGAACACCAGAGAGGGCGAGAGGGTAAGCCGGCGTTCGTTCACTTGCCGCCAGCCTGGTTCTGGCGGAGCGCTTCTTCGATCCGATAGGAGATACGGCCCCGCATCCGGCATTCGCCAATCGGGGTGAAGGAAGAGCACGCCGCGGACGCGCAGCGCGATCACCAGGGTGCCGCTTTCGAGAGCCGGCACCTCGAATGCGCGAGGACGGGGCACTTGCGCATCCGCGAACGAATCGAAGTGGCCGCTCGCGCCGAGCTTACGGCCATTCACATAGACTTCGTAAACGTCCTGGATCGTGCCCAAGGTCAGCACGAGGTTCGCGCGATCCGAGGCCGCGGGTAGTTCCACCGTCCGGCGGATCCAATACTGCCGCTGCCAACGATACTGGTTGGCAAATGGCAACGCCTGGGTTGGCCACGAGCGATCATCGAAGTCCGGCCGCGCATACTCCGGCCGGTCATCGGCGCTGATCCGCCAATCGCCGCTCAGGTCGAGGTAGAGGGCGCTCTGGCCCGCACTCTGGCCCGCACTCTGGCCCGCGGCGACCCCCATGGCCAGTAGCAGGCCGACCATCAGTCGTTTCATGTTCACCAAACCCCTCCCTGTCGCAACTGCGATGACCTGAGCGAGATGCAGTCGGTGGTAGACCAGTTCGAGACCTTGGCCGGTGCCGTGCTCCAGCCGGCCAGTGCGCCGCTCACCGACGAGCAGTTTCTCGCTCTCTGTGCGCCAACTTGCGCGAATGGACCGCCAGCAGCGTCTCGCTCGCCTGGTTCATCATTCCCGAAACCCGCACCGTCGAGTTCTACCGCGCCGATGGCTCGCACGAAATCTTCACCGGCATCGCGCAGATCGCGGGCGATGGAGCGGTGGAAGGGTTCACGCTCCGCCTGCACCGCATCTGGCAAGGCATTGTCCCTTAGCTTCCACAACTGGCTCATCCCGCCCTGCGCCCCGGCCCCAAAGCTCTGCGTTACGATAAGGGCGGAGCCCGCATGAGCACAACCACCCTGATGACCGTCGAGGAATTCGCCCGGATGACCACCCCGGAGACCGTCGACTTCGAGTTGGTGGAAGGAGAACTGATCCCTTGGTCCAGCGGTACCCCTTTGCATGCCAAGATTCGGCAAAACATCGAACACCAGTTGGTGATCTATTTTTCGCGGCACCCCATCGGCGTCGTGCTCGGCGAAGTCGATTGTCTGACCGTCGGCACCACTGTCCGCCGGCCCGATATCTCTATCTTTCTGCTCGACCGGCTGCAAGGCGTTGACCGCAAGAAGATTCCCCTGCCCTGCGCCCCCAACATCGCCGTCGAAGTACTGTCGCCCTCCGAAAGCGCCATCGACGTCCACGCCAAGACGCTCCAATACTTGAGCGCCGGCAGCCAGGAGGTCTGGCAGTTCGACTACGACAACAGCGAACTCTTCATCCAAACCCCCAGCGGCATTCGCCTGCTGCGCACCGCCGATACGCTCGAAACGGAAGTCCTGCCCGGCTTCTCGGCGGCGGTCTCTGCCTTGCTCGCTGGTTTCTAGCCGCATGCCATTCTCCGCACCGTCACCACGGTGATGTCGTCGTTCTGGCCCCAGGCACACGCCGCATCGGCGATCTCGCGGGCTGCGGGGAGCTTGGCGCGGAGCCGATGAGGACCGCGATCTGAAGCCGGTCGCTCGCGCCCACCACGTCCGCGCCCACCACGTCCGCGGGCACCACATCAGCCGGCACCAGGAAGCTCCGAGCCTGGGCCAAGTGGTCGCCGGCGTGGGATTTGAAGTCCCCCACCATGGCGATGCGCTGTCCATTCACATAGACGGAGTATTGCTCGCGCAGCACGCCCAGGGTAAGCATCATGCGGGTACGGTCGACACCCGGAGGCAAGGCCACCGTCTTCCGCAACCACAACGAGAGGGTCCCGGACAATCGTCGCGCCAAAGGCAGCCGCACCACGGGCCACTGGCTGTCGTCGACCTGCGGCGCCGCCAAGGCGAGCGAGACATCATCGTTCGGACTTCGCCGCCAGTCGCCGCTTAGGTCGAGGTACAGCGGCGTCTGCGCCCACAGCGACCCGGCGAAGAGCAACCAGCCCAGAAGTACGCGTGATAACCTGAGCCAGTGAAGAAGCCGGGCTTTTATGAAGGCGACTCCCTCGACAGCGCAGAGTTTATCCGCCGTTGGGAAGCGATGCCGGACCTCAAGCGTGCCGAACTCATCGATGGCGTCGTTTTTCTGAATACGCTGGTCACGCACGTCCACAGCACCACCCACTTTGACTTGGCCGGGTGGACCGGCATCTACCGTAGCGAAACTCCCGAATGCCAGGGAGGAGTCAACTGCACTTGGATCATGGGCCCCAAAGACACTCCGCAGCCCGACATTTTCCTTCGGATCCTGCCGGAATTCGGTGGCCAGTCCACGGAAGCCGGAAAGTACGCCGCTGGCGCACCTGAACTCATCGTCGAAGTAAGCGGATCCAGCCTCTCCCGCGACCTCGGCATCAAGCTCGACCTCTACCGCCGAGCCGGCGTCCGCGAATACCTCACCGTGCAATTGCAGCCCCGCGCCATTGTCTGGCGTCAGCTCACGCGCGGCAAGTACGAGGAATTGGAGCCCGGCGACGACGGCATCCTCCGCTCCCGCGTCTTCCCGGGACTTTGGCTCCATCCCGAAGCCCTGTGGAAGGGCAAGTTGCTCCCCGCCGCGCAACAGGGTCTGGCTTCCCCTGAACACGCGGCGTTCGTCAAGCGCTTGGCCGCCGCGCGTGGCGGCAAGTAGGTTTATTCGATTCGTCAAATTCATCCCCTCCCTGACGGGACTGTGAAAAAATACCCACGGGCCAAAAGTGGCATACTGCCACGGTTAAACGGCCTCGTAGGAGGCTCTGTAAGCCCCTGGTGCGGTTGT
>JAYVRS010000014.1:0-9130 GCA_043776185.1 Bryobacteraceae bacterium
TCCCAAACTGCCCTTCTCACCCAGAAAAAGTTCAAATCGAAAAAACGCAAAAACCACTCTAACCCTCCCTAGTTCAAGCGGTTGGCGGGAATCCAAAACTCATGTCCCGGACAGCAGTGGTCGCTAGTATCGTCAATATCCACAATCCCTCGGCGGAGCTATCGGCGCCGGCCGCAATATTATTTGACGAATTCGATAAGAAGAATAGCGAGGCGGGCGATCCGTTGGCCGGAGTAACTTCGCGGCCGGACTTTGTCGGAATCATTTACCCTGGCCCCACGCCATTTGCGCGGAACCGCGCGGCTCCCGCTATTCCGCGGAGTGCGCCGCCGCTTTCAATGCGCGCGCCGGCATCCCGGTGATGCCTTGCCCGATGGCAGCCGGATGGCGGGCGGGTTGACGGATCGAGGCGGCATTCCCTTTGGCACTTGGCAATTTCGCTACGTCGATTGGTTTCGGGATCTGGGTTTCTTGGAAAAGCCGGGCGTGGGCACCAAGGCCGCCAAGGATGTGGCAACATTCTTGACGCGGCCGCCGCCACGGGCCCCAGGCTAGGTTGGTGGCCCTGGCCGACCCGCTGGTGGCCCCGCACCGGCAGCACCGGCGAAACCGCAACCACAGAAGCTGGGCTCACTCGCCTTCGTAAGGAAAGCGACGCACCGCGCGCATGCACTCCGAGAGGGCTTTCAACAACGAATTGCCCCAGCCGCAAGGCGTAAAGGGCATTGTTTTCTGGTTGGTTTGCTTGTCCGCGACGGCAAAGAAGGGCATCGCCGGGTCAACGGGATTCGCAAACTCTTTCACGGTAATGACAAACTCGATTTCGCGGTCGCCTTGCTTCTGAGTCATCGAAAAATAACTCAGCTGGGCGAAACATTCCGCTTTCTCCGCGTGGGCGAACTTCCATTCACTCATTGTCGACTCCTTGGCGCATCAGGGACTTATGAGTATAGCGTATGAGATTCGGCTACTGGAAAGTCCCGGAGTATCAGGACGAAGTGATGGGAGAAACTATCGTGGGTTCTCCCTCAGGGAGCGGGGAGCCTCAAAGTTATGACGAGACGAGAATGTATCACGGCGGCGCTCTCGGGAATCAGCTTGCCCAAGCAGGGGGGCGCGATGGCGCCGCCTGGGCGATTCATGCCCGACGAGTCCGATCCGCATCAACGGACGTGGATGGCGTTCGGCGCGAGCGAAAAGATCTGGGGAGCCAAGTTACTTCCAGAGGTGCGACGCAATCTGGCCATGATTGCGCGAACTATTGCCCGTTACGAGCCGGTTTCGATGCTGGTGAGCGAGGCTGAATACGCGCTCGCCAGGAAACTAGTGGGGCCCACGGTGGAACTGATCCCCGCGCGGTTGAATGATCTTTGGATGCGCGACACGGGGCCGGTATTCGTGGCGCCAGGGGCTGCCGGCAACGCGGTCGGAGAAAAGTCGGCAGTCGACTTCCATTTCAATGGGTGGGGAGAGAAGCAGGAGTTTGCCCTTGATGCGAAAGTCGCTGAACTGGTGGCCCAGCTGGCAGGCGCCAAGATCATCGAGACCGAGCTGATCTTGGAGGGCGGCGGTATCGAAGTGGACGGCGACGGAACGGCGATCATCGCGGAGAGCTGTGTGTTGAACGACAATCGAAACCCGCACGTGACAAAGGCCGAGGTTGAGGAAGAGTTAGGTAAGTTACTAGGCCTCGAAAAAATCATCTGGCTGCCGGGCATCAAGGGGAAGGACATCACCGACGGGCACACTGACTTTTATGCACGCTTCGTGCGCCCCGCCGTGGTGCTGGCTGGTTACGATCCAGAGCCCAGATCTCACGATCACGAAGTGACCTCGACATTCTGCGTGCCGCCAAAGATGCCGAAGGACGCCACTTGGAGGTATTGGTGCTAACGGGCCCGACGCAGACGCGCCAAATTAAAGCATCAGACGACTTCGCCGCCGGCTACATTGGCTTCTATGTCGCCAACGGAGCGGTGATCGCGCAGGAGTTCGGCGATGTTCGCGCTGATCGGGCATGCCGCGACTTGCTGCGGCGAGCCTTCCCGGGCCGGGAGATCGTCCAGCTCAACGTTGACGGCATCGCCGCCGGCGGCGGAAGCATCCACTGCACAACGCAGCAAGAACCCAAGGCCTGTTAAGCTATTGAGGTGCGTTCGTCCGCGCGGTGAGCATCTTCTGATAGGCCTCCAGAAGCTGGGCGCGCGCCTTGCCGGCCAGGGGCTCGGGCAGTTCAATGGGACGGTAGCTTCGGCAGAGCTCTACGGTGTGGCGAAGGCTCTCCGCAAAGTCGATGCAAGGGGAACAACCGGTCAGATGGGCTTCGATCTCCTGACAGGCTTCGGGGGGAAGCTCAAGGTTCAGATACTCCGAAAGCAAGGAAAACATTTCCTTACATTTCTCATTGTGCTCTTGTAAGTGCATCTGGCTCTCCTTGGGCGGCGTGACGTAGGTATTCATCTAACTTTTGGCGAACGGCCAAGCGCGCGCGATGCAGGCGCGTCTTGATGACATCCTCGGTAACGTCGAGGATCTGCGCCGTTTCGAGAGTCGACAATTCCTCGACATCGCGGAGCAAGATCACCGACTTATAGTTCTCCGGTAAGGCGCCGATAGCGAGATCGAGAACTTGCTTCAATTCCGCTTGCAGTACTTGACGATCAGGCAGCGCTGACCAATCGGCGATCTGTAGTTTCGGCTGGCCACTTTCGTAGGTCATCGAAGGCAGAAAGCTGTCAAGCGACAGCTCGTAGGCAGGAGCGAAAACGCTCTTACGCCGCTTCATGAGGCAGGCGTTGCGGGCGATCCGGAAGATCCAGGGCCGCACGCGCTCGGGCTCGCGAAGTTGATCAAAGCTCTGAAACACCTTGAGCAAGGTGTCCTGCGCTACTTCCTCGGCATCCTCGCGATGGCCACACATCAGCCAGCTGTAGTGGAAGATCTTGGCGCGGAAATGCTCGACAAAGCGGTCGAACGCGTTAGCGTCTCCACTTATCAATCGGCGCGCGAGCTCTGCTTCGGCTTCCCGTTCCAAGGTTGGGCTCCGCTTCTGATTGTAGCGGGCATCGCTCTCCTTTCCTGCCTCTTGATGCGGACCAGAGAAAAAGGTGACATTTGGTGTCACGTTGGCGAATTGAAATGCATCTCGGGAACCAGAAGCAATGAAAGAAACCCTATTAGTACTGTGTTGGGCGGCGGCCAGTTGGGCGCAAGATACGCCAATTGACGCAATATCGCTAAAAGACGCCGTGCGGATGGCAATGGCGGGGAATAAGACCGTCGAAGCGTCAGTGGCGGCTGGGAAGGAAGCAAATAGTCGCGTGGCTCAGGCGCAAAGTGGGAAGCTGCCGAAGGTGAATTACTCAGAGAGCTGGAGCCGAAGCGATAATCCGGTTTTCGTCTTCTCTTCGCTGCTGACACAGCGGCAATTTAGTGAGCAGAACTTCCGGATTGGCCCTTTGAATCGGCCTAACTTTCTCAATAATTTTCAAGCCCAAGTGATTGCCGACCAGACGATATACGATGCGGGACAAACCCAACATGCCGTTCGGTCTGCCGAATTGACCAAGGATTTGACGAACGAGGAAGCTCGGCGCACGCAAATGGACGTGACGGCCAGTGTGATCCGGCACTACTTTGCCGCGCTGCTCGGCGCAGAGCAGCTGAAGGCGACCGCTCAAGCGATGCGCTCGACGCAAGCGGACTTGGAGCGGGCTCAAGCGGTGAGGTCCGCAGGCATGTCGACCGACGTTGATGTCCTATCGATTCGCGTCCATCTGGCGGGAGTTCGTGAGCAACAGATCCGTCGCGCCGCCGAACTCGACGTCGCTCGCGCGGCACTAAACGATGCCCTGGGGTTGCCGCTGGATGCGGCACACACTTTGACCACCGCCCTACTACCTGTGAAACTGCCAGAGGGGCTACTGACGGAATACGAACGGAATGCGCTGAGCGAGAGACCTGAAGCTCGGCAGGCGACGCTATCGACTCGCTTGGCCGAGAATCAAGCGGCGACGGCCCGAAGCTACTTACTGCCGCAGGTCGGCGTGAGAGCAGCGTTCGAGGCGGATCGGCAAAGGTTTTATGACCGGGGTGGGGCAAACTGGCTGGTTTCGGTCGGGCTGCGCTGGAACCTGTTCAACGGCTTCAGCGACCGGGCGCGCATAGAAGAAAGTAAGTTCACGCTTCGGCGTACCAAGGCCGAGGAGGCCCAGGCGAGTTCGACGATACGGCTGCAGGTGCGGCGGGCGTTCGCCGATTTGCGCGCTGCGGAGCAACGTATCGAGGTGACGCGCGTATCCGTGGCTGCGGCGGAAGAGAGTCTGCGAATTACCCAGAACCGTTACGAGACCGGGCTGAGTAATGTGACGGACCTCCTGCGCACCGAAACGGCAGTCCTAGAAACAAGGGCGCGCCACTTGGCGGCGATCCATGATCAACGTCTGGCAGCGGCGATGTTAGAGTTAGCGGCCGGAACGCTGACGATGAACTCAGAAGTGCTGAGCGAGGGGTCACGATGAGAAACAGCGTTTGGTTACTAGGGCCGATGTCGTTATGGCTATCGGGGTGCGGCGAAAGGCCCAAGGAGAAGCGGGCGGTGCCCGAGCCTCGCGCGGTGAGCGTCAGCGCGGTACCGGTGGCAACCGAAACATGGCCTTCACTTTACGAAGCGACGGGCACGGTGCGAGCGCGCACGTCGGCTCCGATCTCCGCGAAGCTGATGGGCTACGTACGCGAGGCGAAGGTGCAAGTCGGCGACCGGGTGCGTGAGGGGCAGTTACTCGTGACCCTGGATGCCCGCGACTTAGAGGTCAGTTCCCGGCGCGCCGAAGCCGCCCGTGAATCAGTGCGAAGCGCGATGCCGGAGGCCGACAGTGCCGTGGCCGTGGCGAAGGCCAATCTCGATCTGGCGCAAGTGACCTTCGGCCGCATGCAGGACCTGTGGCAGAAGAAGTCGATTTCGAACCAGGAGTTTGATGAAGCGGCAGCCAAGCTAAAGGCGGCCCAGGCAAGTTACGAGATGTCGCGTGCACGGCGCCTGCGACTCAATTCCAGGCTTGCCGAGGTGGACCAGGAAGTAAGTTCCACCGAGGTGACGCGGAGTTACGCCAATGTAGTAGCGCCCTTCGCGGGAGTAGTTATCGCCAGATCCATAGAGCCGGGCAGTCTAGCCATGCCGGGCTCCCCGCTCCTGACTATCGAGCGGGCGGGAGCCCTTCGCTTCGAGGCTTCAGTGGAAGAGTCGCGGTTAGGGACAATTCATATCGGGCAGCCGGTGTCGGTTCGCTTCGACAGCCTCAATCGTGCGATTGAGGCCCGCGTCTCCGAGGTCTCTCCGGTGGTGGATGCTTCGTCGCGAACTTACACCGTGAAGATTGACTTGCCGAACATCGAATCATTGCGTTCGGGTGTTTTCGGGCGTGCGGCGTTTCCCTCTGGGAGCCGATCCATTCTGGCAATCCCGGCGAATGCGGTCGCCGAACGCGGGCAGTTACATTCGGTGATCGTGGTCGAAGATGGCCGGGCCCACACGCGGTTGATCACGTTAGGCCAAAAGATGAACGACCGGCTGGAGGTGCTCTCTGGCTTGAGCGCGGGAGATTGCCTGATCTTTCCGGTTCCGCGCGATCTGGCCGATGGCGTGCGAGTTGAGGTGCGGCGGTGAAGAAAGAGCTAGGTGTCGCAGGTCGATTCGCAAAGAGATGGATCGGTTCCAAGCTGACGCCGCTGATTATCTCGGGTTCCATGCTGCTCGGTCTATTCGCCGTGTGGAAACTACCCCGCGAAGAAGAGCCCCAGATCATCGTGCCCATGGTGGATGTCTTCGTCCAGATGCCGGGCGCCTCGTCCCGTGAAGTGGAAGAGCGCGTCACCAAACCGATAGAGAAGTTACTCTGGGAAATTCCAGGAGTGGAATATGTCTATTCGACGTCAAGCCCCGGGACGGCGTTGGTGATCGTGCGTTTTCTGGTGGGGCAGGACGAAGAGAAGAGTATGGTGCGGTTGAACCAGAAGCTGAATGCCAACCTGGATCTGATTCCGCCCGGCGCTTCGCCGCCGCTGGTGAAGCCACGTTCTATTGACGACGTACCGATTCTGGCGCTAACGCTTTGGAGTAAACGGTACGGCGACTTCGAGTTGCGGCGCATCGCGGCCCAAGTGGATGACGCGATTGCGCAGACGCCGGACGTATCGACCGTGACCCTTATAGGCGGACAACGTCGGGAGATCGGTATTACACTCGATGCCGCTCGACTTAGTGCCTACCATCTATCGCCGCTTCAAGTCTTGGGGGCGCTGGACGTGTCGAATCGGCGGACCCGTTCTGGTGAATTCGCGAGTGGCAACCAACAGTATCTGCTCGAGACCGGTGAATTTCTCAGAACGCCGGAGGACGTGAAACGCGTGGTGGCCGGCGTGGTGAACAACAAACCCATCTTCGTGCGCGATGTCGCGCGGGTGACCGATGGCGGAGAGGAACCTATCCAATACGTCAGATTCTCCGACGGACGCGGCTTCCGCCCGGCGGTCACCATTGCCGTCTCCAAACGAAAGGGCACCAACGCGGTGACGGTAGGAGAGGACGTGCTGCGCCGTCTGGAACCCCTACGGGGCACCACCATTCCCGCCGACGTGGAGCTGACGCTGACACGTAACTACGGCGACACGGCGAAAGACAAATCGAATGAGTTGTTATGGCACATGCTGATTGCCGTGTTTTCCGTGAGCATCCTGATTGCGATTACTCTGGGTCTGCGCGAATCGTTGATCGTCTTTCTGGCGATTCCCGTAACCCTCTCGCTCACCCTGACGGTTTTCTATCTTTACGGATACACGCTAAACCGGATTACACTTTTCGCCTTGATTTTCTCCATTGGCATTCTGGTGGATGACGCCATCGTCGTAGTGGAGAACATCGTGCGCCATTGGCGCATGCCGGCCAATTCCGACCGGTCGCCGTTCGAAGTGGCGCTTGAGGCGGTGGACGAGGTGGGCAATCCGACGATCCTGGCCACCCTGGCCGTGGTGGCAGCCATCCTGCCGATGGCATTCGTGGGCGGTTTGATGGGGCCCTACATGCGCCCCATTCCGATGGGCGCGAGTGCGGCGATGATCTTCTCGCTGCTGGTGGCGTTCATCGTGACGCCTTGGGCCGCCGTCAGAATCTTGAAACCCGGCAGCCATCACGCCGACGACAGCGAGGGTTGGGTGACGCGGATGTATCGCGTCCTTATGGGCGGACTTTTGCACCGGGCGATCCTGCGTTGGAGTTTTCTGGGAGTAGTTGTCGTCTTACTGCTGACCTCGGTCTCGCTGTTCTACACCGGTTTCGTCAAGGTGAAGATGTTGCCGTTCGATAACAAGAGCGAGTTTCAGATAATTGTCGACATGCCGAACGGCACCACGCTGGAAGAAACGGCACGGGTGACGCAGTTACTCGCCGAGAAGACGCAGAAGCAACGGGAAGTAGTAAATGTCGCGACTTATGCCGGAACCGCGTCACCCTATAACTTCAACGGCTTAGTGAGGCACTACTATCTTCGAAGTGGACCCAATATGTCCGATATTCAAGTGAATCTTTTGCCGAAGGATGCGCGTGACCTGCAAAGCCACGCCATCGCCAAGCAAGTACGACTCCGCCTTGAGCCGCTCGCCACGCGATACGGTGCCCGGATAAAGATCGCCGAGGTGCCCCCGGGGCCGCCAGTTCTCCAGACGCTGGTGGCGGAAATATACGGCCCCACGATGGAGGGCCGGATCGCACTGGCCCGTCAGATGCGGGATCTCTTCAAGCAAACGAAGGGCGTGGTAGACGTCGATTGGTATGTGGAGGACGACCAAACGAAGTACCGTCTCTTAGTGGATAACGAGAAGGCGGCGATTAGTGGCGTGTCCCAGGAGGATATCGCCCGCACCATGCAGGTTGCCTCTTCGGGCCAAGCCGCCGGGCTGTTGCATCTGGATGCGGACAAGGAAGATGTGCCGCTTACGGTGCGACTGGATCGCGCCACGCGCTCCGACTTGGAGCGGATACAAACCCTAAAAGTCGGCGCGCCTCCGGTGGCGTTGCGAGAGCTCGTGCAGGTCGATCGGGTGATTGAAGACAAGAGCATCTATCACAAAAACCTTATGCCAGTGACTTACGTGACAGCCGACATTGCCGGCGAAATTGAGAGTCCGGTCTATGCGGTGCTCCAGTTGGGGCCGCAGATTGACCGGATCAAGATCCCGGAAGGCTATGCGATTGAACAACACATGGCGGCGCTGCCTACCGACCCGGCACGCTACTCAATGAAGTGGGACGGCGAGTGGCACATAACTTACGAAGTCTTTCGCGACCTCGGCATCGCGTTTGCGGCGGTGCTGGTTCTTATTTACGGGCTGGTCGTAGGGTGGTTCGAGTCCTTCGCCACGCCGCTCACCATTATGGCGGCGATCCCATTCTCCCTGGTGGGCATCCTACCGGCGCACGGTATCCTTTCGGCCTTCTTTAGCGCAACCTCCATGATCGGCTTTATCGCCGGCGCCGGTATTGTCGTGCGGAACTCCATCATCCTGGTGGACTTCATCGAGCTGCGTTTGTCAGAAGGGATTCCACTCGACGAAGCCGTCATCGATGCGGGTGCCGTGCGCTTTCGACCGATGATGCTGACGGCCGCCGCCGTTGTGGTGGGCTCGTCGGTGATTCTGTTTGATCCTATCTTTCAGGGCTTGGCTATCGCGCTAATGGCGGGCGAGATCGCGTCGCTATTACTGTCCCGCATGACCGTCCCAGTGCTGTTCTATCTATTTAACAAACCTAGGAGTAATTGAGTATGACGGTTGATCGTTACCTACACATGATTGCTGGTGCATTCGTAATATTGAGCCTGGCACTCGGCTATGAAGTGAACCCCACCTGGTATCTCTTCACCGGATTCGTCGGGCTGAACCTTTTTCAATCGGCTTTCATCAACTGGTGTCCGATGATGACGATCCTTAGAAAGTTGGGCGTTCCCGAACACTAACCTGGATAGGCTCGAATATATCTTGACCCGATGACTTAGTGGCGCGCCGAAGAATGTAGCGAATGCCCGCCATACCCAACAGCATCCCGACGAACATCCCGACCAGCATCATAGCGTGATGC
>JAYVRS010000015.1:0-2735 GCA_043776185.1 Bryobacteraceae bacterium
CCGCTCGCCCTCACCCGCGTCACCGCCGACTCTGGCCTGAACACCACGCCCGCGCTTTCGCCCGACGGCAAGCTCCTCGCCTACGCGTCGGACCGGGCCACCAACGGCGACAACCTTGATATCTGGGTGCAGCATATGGGCGGCGGTGATCCGGTGCGGCTAACGAAAGAGGATGGCGATGAAAGCGAACCGGCATTTTCGGCTGACGGTAGCCGAGTCGCTTATGCCTCGTCGCGCGGGGGAATCTTCGTCGTTCCCGCGCTCGGTGGCGAACCCCGGCAGTTGGTGCCACGGGGGGCGCGGCCCCGTTTTTCGCCGGATGGAAAGTGGTTGGCCTATCAAGTATCGGCGACGGGTGTAGCGTCCAGCACGTCGAATCGCGAGGTATGGGTGATGCCCGCCACGGGCGGCGCGCCACGGAGACTGGCTGAGGGCTTTGTTGATGCCGCTTCGCCTCTCTGGTCGCCAGATAGCCGTTGGGTGCTTCTGCAAGGGAGAAAGGAAAATGTAGGTACCTGGTGGCTGACGACTCCCGATGGCGCGGAACCGAAGCAGACGGGCCTGAATCCGCTACTCGATGAGGCGATGCTCGGCACTTACGGGCCGAGTCCGGCTCTTTGGCAAGGAGATTGGGTGATCTTCTCTGCCTCCCAGGCAGGCAACCTCCATTTGTGGAGAGTGCGCGTGGATAGAGAATCAGGCGCAATGTCCGGAAAAGCCGAACAGATCACGTCGGGCACCGGCCGCGAAGAGCACCCTTCGGCCGCGCTGGACGGGACGATCGTCGTCGCCAGCACACAATTCACCTCCGACTTGTGGATGTTGCCCGCGGACACCGCCCGAGGCAAGGTAACCGGAAAACTGCAACGCCTCACCGACGATCCCGCCGAGGATGATACGGCAGGTATCTCCGCCGATGGCACCAAGCTGATCTTCAATTCCCAGCGCGACGGAGCCCTGGGCCTTTGGCTGCGCGACATGACGACTGGGAAACTCCGGAAGCTCTCGCCCGGCGCCACGCATGACCAATGGCCGCAAATCACGGCGGATGGCCACCTCGCAGGATTTAGTAAGCTTCGCCCAACGACCGCAGATCCCTGGAGTTACGGGATCCTTAGCCTCGCCGATGGCGGACTCCGTGAGATGGCAGTGAAGTCGTGGCCCGGGCCATGGGGTTTGAGCCCCCTGGGGAATTATGTTATCTCAGGTGGTCCCGGCGGCGGCGGTATCGGATTGCTGGCTCTCAAAGTGTTGAGCGTGGGAAACGGCGAACAGAAGCCGTTTCTTGAACACCCCGCCTGGCAGCTCTTGTCTCCGCATTTCTCCCCTGACGAAAGGTGGATCGCCATGCATGCGCGGAACTCCGAGTTGACCCGGCAGCTATTCATCGTCCCTTTCCGTTTCGGACAAGTGACACCCCAGTCGGAGTGGATTCCGATCACGGATGGCAAGGCGCTCGACCGCGATCCCGGGTGGTCGCCGGATGGCAACTTACTCTATTGGCTCGCCGACCGCGACGGGCAGCGCGGCATCTGGGCCTGCAAGCTCGACCCGGTCACAAAACGCCGGGTGGGCGAGGCCTTCGAAGTGCGCATGTTCCGCGGCGCGCGCCGCTCGATGTTGAAGTTCCGCAATACCGGCATGGCCCGTCCCGCCGTCGCCCGGGACAAGATCGTCTTCGCGCTCGGCGAGGAGACCGGCAACATCTGGACCGCCAAGCTACCGGCGAATTAATCAAGCACCGACCGAAGCGATTCTACTGCCGACCCGGATTCGGCACGAATCGTCACGGTGCCGGCAGGTCAATGGACCGCCGAGCGTCACTACCGCTGGTCCCGCGCCACGGCGATGGGATTCCCGATTGCGCCTCCGAAAAAACATTCCTTCGTTTCCAAAACAGCGTCGGCACGGACCCGCATCTTTGAGGCAAACCCAGCGGCTACTTTCTCATCGAGACTCTTAAGAACGTCATTCACCAAGGCGATCGAGTCGTCGACGGCCAGACCCTCCGCAATTTCGAAGTACTTCTTCCCGTGGCTGTAATCAGGTAACTCGTCTCAGCTGGGTGGTCATCACAAAGGCCCTCTAGTTGGAGCGATGAGAGAGAATAATTTCCAAGGCTAAGACCCCACTGGGAACGGTATCGTCCTTTCGCCTATCCACCACAACATAGGAAGCTGGGGATTTGCTGGTGCTATCCTCTTCGACTATCAATGCCTTACTTCCTTGCAGTCTTTCCGTCTGGCGTTTCAATTCAGCCTCGAAGACCGCTTCCGGCGAAGGCGCATTCGTTCCGGCGCGCGCGGATTCGATCGGCGCTGGACGCCTCTCGATGGAGGCCGGGGAAGACGAAGACAACGACGGCCTTGATTCCGATCCACTCAAAGCCGGCGACGTCGCACGAACCATCACCAGCAACCTGACATCGCCAGGCTTTTGATCGAATCGAAACCAACCACTGGACGAGGGAAATGCAATATCCTGATAGGCCTGCACGGTATTCCCCGCGCTTTGCTTAGTGGGAAAAAGGAGTGAGAACGGAGAGCCGTTCTGAGATTGCATAATAGTCAGGTCGCCTTTGATGTTACTGCGCACATTCAATCGAATTCGGTCGCCGCTCTTAAAGCCGCGGCTGGAACTAACCCGCAAGATCTGGCCCTGCTCTGTGAGTTGCTCGAACCAATACATCAGCCCCGTGAGATCGCCCTCGTTGGCCGCCGTTACCGGCCTGGCAC
>JAYVRS010000016.1:0-2734 GCA_043776185.1 Bryobacteraceae bacterium
GAGTTTCCCATCGCGCCCACCCGCGCTCATGTCATTCATGGTAGTTTCCAGAATCCGGAATCCATTTCCTTAGCCAAGAAATTAGGCATGATGGAAGACGTCCAAGCCGCCTGGCTCTACTTCGACGCGCCCGCTCTGACCAAAGTTTTCCAGTTACCCGGCATGCGTTACTTTTTTCCGCTACGCAGTTACTTAAAGTCTGGCTTGTTAGTCGCCGGCGGCAGTGACCACATGATCGGCCACGACAAAAACGCCTCGATGAACCCATATAACCCCTTCATGGGCCTCTGGACGAGTGTTACCCGCCAATCCACTGACGGAACGGTCCTTTATCCCGAAGAGCGAGTAACTCGCGAAGAGGCCCTCCGCATGTACACCATCTGGGGCGCCCACCGCCAGTTCGGCGAAAAGGTGAAAGGATCAATCGAAGCAGGCAAGTTGGCCGACCTCGTCATCCTCGACCGCGACTATCTAAAATGTGCTGAAGACGACATCGCCAAGATCGAGCCAGTCTTGACCATACTCGACGGCAAAGTCGTATACCGAAGGTGAGGGAGTTGGTGCCTAACGCCGCACATCGGCGCCGCCGCAGAAAAGGCGCAGGAAATTGTCGTCCACCGCATTGATCGAGCACCAAGTGCTGCCAGGGAACGCGTAGACGTTCATCCGGCATAATAGCTTTATGGGCACGCAGACAGTAGCGCTGGGTAGTGACTTCGTCGAGCAACGGACCGAGGCGACGACGATTCCTTGGACGATTTGGTGTTGTGTAGCCGCCGTGACCTCGGTGATTCTGGGGGCACATTGGGACATCTCCTGGCATCGCTCCATCGGGCGCGACGACTTCTGGACCCCGCCCCACTTGGCCATCTACTTCTGTGGGGTGCTGGCCGGTCTGGCTTGCGCCTGGCTGATCCTCGCCACCACCTTCGACCGCTCGAAGCAAACCAACACCGTTCGCATCTGGAGCCTGCATGCGCCGCTGGGAGCTTTCATCATCTCCTGGGGCGGGGCGGCCATGCTCACCTCGGCGCCCTTTGATGACTGGTGGCACAACGCTTACGGGCTCGATACCAAGATCTTGAGCCCGCCGCATGTATTGCTGATTCTGGGCGTGCTCGGCGTGATGATGGGGACGATGATGCTGATCCTGGGGCACATGAATCGGGCGGACCGCGTGCAGCAACGGCACTTGTCCGCCTTGTTCGTCTATGTGGGCGGCATGATTTTGGTGCTCCTATCGATTCTAGTGATGGAGTTGACGTTCCGCATCCGGATGCACAATGCGGGCTTCTACCGGGTGGTGGCGTTGGCGATGATCCCCGTGCTGGTGGGCGTGGGGCAAGCCTCCCGGCAGCGATGGGGCGCCACTCTCACCGCTGCCGTCTACATGGCGGTGATTTGCGCGTTCCAGTGGATTCTGCCCCTGTTTCCCGCCGTGCCGAAGTTGGGCCCCGTGTATTACCCGGTAACGCATTTCGTGCCCCCGGGCTTTCCTTTGCTATTGGTGGTGCCGGCGCTGGTGATCGACTACCTGCGCGCCCGATATGCGGGGTGGCCGGCCTGGCGGTTGAGCCTGTTGTTGGGTGCTTGCGCGATGGCGGCGTTCGTCGCCGTCCAGTGGCCGTTCGGCAGCTTCTTGCTCTCGGATGGCGCCAAGAACTGGTTCTTCGGCTCGCACTACTTCGACTACGGGACGGGCCCGAAGTCGTCGATGCGGCGAGGCGTCTTCTTCTTCACCGAGACGACGCCGATGGAGTTCTGGACGCGGATGGCGATGGCGTTCGGCACGGCCATGTTGACCGCTCGGTTCGGAATGGGTTGGGGCGGTTGGATGCGCAGGATTGTGCGATGAGAGCGCTGCTGACGCTGCTGGCGTTGCCGCTGCTGGCGCACATCGGGAGTCCCGACGTCTATTTGGAAGGGATGGCGGGTCCTTACCGATTGTTGGTGACCGTGCGCCCGCCAGTGGTGATTCCGGGCGTGGCGGAGGTGGAGATCCGCGCCTTGGGAGACGGCGTGGAACGGGTATCGATCACCCCGACGCCGATGACGGGACCGGGCGCGATCTTTGCGCCGACGCCGGACCAGGCGAAGCGAGACGCGGTGGATCCGCGGTTCTACGCCGGGTCCTTGTGGATGATGTCGAGCGGATCCTGGCAGGTGCGCGTGCGGGTGGAAGGTCAGCAAGGCACGGGCGAGTTGCGCGTGCCGGTGCCCACGGTATCGGTGCGGACGCTGCCCCTCGACGGGCCGTTGAGTTATGTCCTCTTCGGCCTGATGGCGATGCTGGTTTTGGGGATCGTTGCGATTGCCGGCGCGGCGGTGCGTGAAGCGCAATTGCCGGCCGCGACGCTCGTGCCGGCCGATGCCGTACGAAAGGGTCGGCTGGCGATGCTGGCGACGGCGGTGCTGGTGGCCTTGTCTTTGTGGGGCGGCAACCAATGGTGGACGGCCGAGGCCAACGGCTATGACCACTATCGCTATAAAGCACTCAAGCTGAACGCTGTCTACACCGGGGGCAATCTGAACCTGCGCTTCGAACATACCGGATGGTTTCAGAGCCCGGCCTTCGATGACCTCGTGCCGGACCACGGGAAGCTGATGCACCTCTTTGTGGTGCGCCTGCCCCAGTTGGATCGCGTGTGGCACCTGCACCCCACGCAAACCGGCGATGGCGAGTTTACTCATGCGTTGCCGCCCATGCCCGCCGGCCGATATCAGCTTTACGCGG
>JAYVRS010000017.1:0-2724 GCA_043776185.1 Bryobacteraceae bacterium
GACGACCCGAGTTCGCGGCTGTCGCCGGTGTACCAGTTCAGCAACAACGTGAGTTGGGTACACGGGAAGCATACGGTGAAAGCGGGATTTGAGGCGCGCTTCGTTTCGAGCGCCGGATGGGACTCGTTCTACAACATGCCGCGCGTGGCGTTGGGGGCGACCACGGCCGTGCCGGTAAAGAACATCGACACCATCACCATCCCGGGCATCGGGCAGAACCTGGGCGCCCAGACGTTGCTGACGGATCTCTCGGGCTCCGTGGGGCAGGTGTTGCAGAATTTCAATGCCTCGCCGGGGACTAATCCGGCGTTTCTGAATGGCCAGACGCGCTATCAGCACGTGCGTGCGCCCGAATACAGCTTCTTCTTTAAAGACGACTTCAAGCTGACGCCCAACCTGACTTTGAACCTCGGCTTGCGCTATGAGCTCTATGCGGTACCCGTGGAACAGACCGGACGAGGGGCGGCGCTGGAAGGCGGCAGCGGCGGAGTGTTTGGGATATCGGGGACGGACTTCGGGGCGCTCTTTCAGCCCGGCGTGACGGGAGACAAACCGACGCTCATCCGGCCGATTGGGCCGCAGACGGCGAATCCGGCGGACCGCTACTTTCGGGGCGATCACAATAACTTTGCGCCGGCGGTGGGCTTGGCCTGGCAACTGCCTTGGTGGGGCAAAGGTAAGACGGTGGTGCGGGCCGGGTATGGCATGGGGTACGAACGAAACCCCATCTTCCTGATCTCGTCGATGAACGGACAAGAGCCGGGATTGTCGAGCTTGGCGTCGATGATACCCACGGCACCGACGAGTCTGGCGAATTTGGGACTGCCGCTCAGGGCTCCGGCCCGGCCGTTGCAAGCGATTCCCTTTACGGATCGCACGTCGCCCGTCTATGCGCTCGATAGCCGCTTGCGCACGCCTTACTACCAAAACTTTAGTGCCACGCTGACGCGGGTGCTACCGGGCGACGCGGTGTTAGACGTGCGTTGGGTGGGCAACGCCGGGGTTAAGCTGATCCAACAAGCGAACATCAACGAAGTGAATATTGTGGAGAACGGGATTCTCGACGCATTCCGCATCACTCAGCAGGGCGGCAACGCGGCACTTTTCGATCGGCTCTTTGTGGGCCTGCCGGGTGTGGATGGCACGCGGGTAACCGGATCGGATTTCGTGCGCACCAATAACTCCGGATTGCAGGGCTTTCTGGCGAACAATGACGTGCCGGGGTTCGCGAATACCTTGAACGTGACGCCGCTGGTGCCGGGAGAGAACGGGGGACTGCTGCGGCGGGTGGGTTTGCCCGAGAATTTCATTGTGGCCAATCCGCAGTTTGGGGCGGCGGCGTTGGCGTCGAACCTGGGCAGTTCCACTTATCATTCGCTGCAAATGGAGTTGAACAAGCGGTTCGGGCATGGCTGGGTGTTGCAGGCCAACTATACGTGGAGCAAAGCGCTGGGGAACTATGACGGGGATGGGTCAGCGTTGGAGCAGAATTTCAGGACATTGCGCAACCGGAGCCTGGACAAGATGCGGATGTCGTTTGACCGTCGGCACGTCGCGAAAGCGAATGGCATCTGGGAGCTGCCGTTCGGCAAGGGGAAGCGATTTGGCGCGGGCGCGCCGGCGTGGCTGGGGCACGTGATCGGGGGTTGGCAGACGGGCTCCATTCTGACGATCCAGACGGGCTCGCCGATTTCATTTGGCGCGGTGCGGGCGTTCAACACCGCGGGCAACAATACGCCGGTACCGGTGGGTGCGTTCCCGAGCGATTTCGGAGAAGTACGACGGACGGGGGCGGGCGTCGTTTATTTCACCGGCCTGAAGCAGGTGCTGGACCCTTATGTGGCGCAGATCACGGCGGTGAACGGGATTCAACAGCGCAGCACGATGCTGGCCGTGACCGATGCGGGAGGCAAGGTGCTGCTGCTGAATCCGCAGCCGGGGCAACTGGGGATGGGGCCGCGGTTGCTGACGGGGCCGGGGCTTTTCCAACTGGACCTGAATCTCTTAAAGCGCATTAGCTTTCGGGAGCGTTACGAGTTCACGCTACGCGCCGATGCGATCAACTTCACGAATCGGGCTAATTTCTCGAACCCGGATACGAACATCAATTCGCTAAATTTTGGGGTGATCAGCGGGACCGCCGCTGACCCGCGAGTGGTGGTGGTGAGCGCCCGGTTTAGTTTCTGACCGCCGCTAGGCAGAAGGCGGAATTCGCGGCGGTTCAAATCATTTTCCTCGAGAATACGAAAATATCAGCTATTCTGGCTGCGATGACACGTCTTTCGATCCTAGTATTACTTTTGGCTAGCTTGGCTGGCGGACAAACCTTCACGGCGCGGATTTCCGGCCTAGTGACCGACGCGAATGGCGCGGCGGTTCCGGAGGCCAAAGTTACGGCCATCCAAACCAGCACCGGCGCGAAATCGAGCACCTTAACCGATAGCCGGGGCAGCTACGTGTTTCCGCTGTTGCCACCGGGCGTCTATGAGATGGCCATAGAAAAACTGGCGTTCCAGAAGCAGTTGCAGCGGCAGGTGACTTTGGAAATCAATTCGGCCACGGTGCTCCCGTTTCAGCTGGCGGTGGCCAGTGTCAATGTGGCGGTGCAGGTGACCGACGAAGCGCCGATCCTGCAGACCGAAAGCGGTGGGGTGGGCACCACAGTGGACGCGCGGACGATTGACGAGTTGCCGCTGGTGCAGCGGGATGTGATGGCGGTGGTGC
>JAYVRS010000018.1:0-2723 GCA_043776185.1 Bryobacteraceae bacterium
GGTGACGTACAATACCTTTGGGGCCCTCACCCAGATGCGCCAAACCCTAGTCTCGAAAACCGAAACCCGCGCCTACGATTCGTTCCAGCGCATGACCTCAATGACCACCTTCGACGGCACCGCCATCGCCTATAACTACTCGCCCACCGCCAACGACGGCAAACTCGTCTCGCAGGTCACTGGCTCAGAAACCGTCAATTACACTTACGACACTCTAGGCCGGCTCACCCAGGCGGCAACCGCCGGAGCTGGCGGCTGGGGCATGGCCTGGATTTACGACGGCTGGGGCAATCGCCTCAACCAAACCGCCGTCAAGGGCGCAGTGCCCACCATGGTCTCTATCACCGACCCCGCCACCAACCGAGTGCAGGCGCACACCTACGACGCCAACGGCAACACCGTCAACACTCCCCAACAAGGCGCGATGACTTACGACGTCACCAACCGCCTCAAGACCGTCGCCGCTGATATTTACGGCTACGACCCATCCAACAAGCGCATCTGGAAGAACGACGAATATACCTTCTGGGGCGCCGCCGGTGAACGCATCGGGCGATACTCGGCGGTCAAGTTAGTCGATGATGCCGGAGCGCATGTCTTTGTGTTCCAGAAGGTCCAAATCGATGAATACTTTGGCGGACGAAGGCTGACGACGCAGGATCGCTTGGGATCCGTGGGGAGCTACTATCCCTATGGCGAGGCGAAGTCCGGCACGGTCGCCAATGCCGATTCGTTTGCTACTTATTATCGAGATTCGACTGGGTTGGATTATGCGGGTGAGCGCTACTATTTCGCGGGCAGCGGACGATTCAGCTCTGTCGATTCTGCGGAAGAGGCTACGGATTTGCAAAATCCTGGAAGCTTTAACGCATTTCGCTACACCCTCGGAGACCCAATCAATCAGATCGACCCTTCCGGTACTGCCGAGATATCGATTTCTCTACCTCCTGGATGGGTACCTCTGACGTTTTCTTCACCGCCGCCTCTCACGTTCGGATGGTTCGTAAATCCGCAGCCTATCATCTATTTCCTATTCGGGATGCCGGCCCCATCTCCGCTGCCCCCCGCCAGGCCTGTAAATGCGACGCCTCAGATAACGAGCAAGACTCAGGCTAATCAGGCGCTTGTCAGCGCAGTCGGGAACCCCAGTATTTTTCACGGTGACTGTATTACGATACTTACCCGGACAACTGGCCGCACCAATTTGAGAAATGCACTGGCGGACAGGGCAGCTGCTGGCCCTGGAAATGTCGTCTTTTGGGATGGTCGCCCGGGCCAAGACGGTGCGACACCCGCTTGGTACCTTGCGCCTGGACGTGATCCTAGACAGACACTCGCAAGCCTTGGCTATGGCTGGAAGGCGTACGCGCTTAATCGCCCCGATGGAAGCATTACGAATAACATTGTTTTGATGGCGAATTTCTTTTCTCTTACTAGAGAGGATCAGAATATTACTTTGATACACGAATTGCTTCATGTATTTTTCAATAGAGATGAAGTCGCGTTGGCGTCGGCGCTCGGTCTGGGAGCGAATGCTGACATATCTGCGTTCTTGAAGAGAGGCTGCAAATAGTGAGAACACTTCTGGAAATGTTGCTAAGGCTCAGTGTCTCCTTGCTCCTATTCGGTGGTCCTTTAGTCCTGGCGAAGCAGATATCTTATTATGAGCAGATCTCCGATGGCAACGTCTATCGCGTGACCGGCGTCGATTCGGGTGAGTTCGAAGTATCGAGACTCGTGAAGATTGGACTGATGTTTCGGGAAGAACTTCGTCGTCTGCAAAGCCGTTCTGGGACCTTGTGGATCGTTACTTCCTGGGATGATCAATATGCGCTTGTTCCTAGTCCGCCTGGGGAGCCGTATGTACAATGGCGCGAGCGCTGGCTTCAGAGCGCCAGGGCACCATTTCGAATAGCAAGAGTCAGTGTCGTTGCAGGAGACGCTCGCCTTGAATATCGAATGAGCGATGGTACAAGTGGCAGGGCTATTCTCGCTGGTAGGGATCCATTTCTTGTTATTGACAAAGGCGTCCGCTACGAAGTGGCGCATATGTCCATCAGCCAAAGGCAAGGTGAAGGATCTGGATCTAAAGGTACGGCGGTCTACAATCTTGTAATTAGTTGTGATAAGCAGTCGAATAGTCGGCTGGATCGAGCAATAGTTCGCACATTCGCGACTCGGCTAGGTGTTCCTAACTTGTTCGTTGTGATTCAGTCAAATACATGGTTCCGAGAGCGCGCTCCAATTGTATATCCGTTTGCCAAAGTTAGCCCGCCGCCTCGCACAGAATCAAGCTACATAGCTTGCTCAATGCTCGAGACTCAGATAACGTGTCAGTGAGAAGTAATTAAAGTAATTAAAGTGCCAGTCACTTGGCCAGAATAGTGAGTGCCGGGCACTTGGCTAGGGAAGGGTCAGCCCAGTTGGTGCCAGGCATAATTTGGGAGGAACAAATTCTCAACCCGGCTGGGCAAGCAAGAGTAAGGCAGCCGCCAAGGCCGTCAGGACCGCCACAAAACTGAGCCATAGGGTTACAGAGCGCTACGGGGCAGGGTATTAGCTGGCTGCGGGCAACAAGAGCAAGGAAAATCGATCTATCCTGGCGGCGACCCAGCCGTCAACCTCACCACCGGCGCCGACCAAGCCACCCGGTTATACGGCAACGCCCGCCGACCCGCATTCCGCCGGACCTCCTCCTCAGGGCCATCCAAAAACTCCGTCCA
>JAYVRS010000019.1:0-2719 GCA_043776185.1 Bryobacteraceae bacterium
GCACGAACGGAATTGCCGACTCATGCTCTATTATAGCAATAGTACTTATTATTGTAAAGTACTTTGTATAACTTTTATCTCCGACAGACTCCGTGGATGGCCCTGTTTTCCCTACGCCCTTAGGACGACCGGCAGCGAGTTGGCAAAGCCAGAATATCCAGCCGGTGGCGAAATGCCCGAAGGCACTGCGGAAGTACGCCGGCTAGGCAGGCGGAAACGGCAGCGTATGCCCGTACCCCCTTCCCATTTCCCATTTCCGTAACTTTGAAACTAGACAGGTGTTCGAGCCAAATGATCGAGATCGGTATATGAGGTCTTTGACACCGATCTCCGGGTGAGATAGAGCCAGAAGCCGGGTGGCTCCAAGCGAAGCCTGCATGGAATTTTGCCCTCCGTAGATAAGTTTGTTTTGGAGGGGAAAATTCTCACTTATTTTTCAAGAAAAGCGTTTGGGGGCTGGTTTTGTGCAGAAACAGAATCGCAAGTGGTTCATATAAATAGGTTTACGGAAAATGTGTACCACCCCGTGCATGCCTGGATGGCCCTGTTTTTCCGTTTTTCGAGATGGCCCCGTTTTTCCGTGGATGGTCCCTGTTTTAAAACCTACTGCGCAAACGTTGCCTTTACGAAGCCTTTTGAGAATCCGGAAGGTAGCGTGACGCTCGCCGTAGCGGTCGAAGTGGCTAAGGTGCCGGCGAGCGGTGTCGACTGGATTGTTTGGTCCGGTCCGTTTTCGGAAAAGATCGTCAGGGTCACGATGGTTCCCACGGGAACGTTAGTGGCGGCGATGCTGACCGCCAATGGCAAGTTCGAATTTACTGTAACGTCGGGCATTGTGAAGGCCCCGCTCAGCAACGTAGCCACGGGGTTTCCACCGACGCTCACCACGCGCAGCGTCGGTCCAGCACTGGTGGACGGTAGAAAAAGCCCGAATGGGGTGGCGGTATAGAGGGTTCCTAACTTGTTAATTGACCCAATCTGGAAAGCTTCAATGCGAATCACTCCGTCGTTAGTTCCGTTCCTGCATCTTGCACCAGGAGTGCCCCCGCTAACGTTCAGAAGTCCCGAGAAAGTCACACTCGGCGCCACCAATCTAATCGCACCCCCAGAGCCGGTTCCAGAGATAGCATAGTTTGGGGTCGGATCATTGCCGCCGGTTGCGCGAATCGACCCTGCGCCAATAATCGAAGTACTGCTGGCAATCAAGATTGCCCCGCCGCCCGCGCCCCCTCCGTACGGGCCCATGGCTCCGCCGCCGGATCCGCCAATTAGAGGGACCAGGAATTGGTTGCCGCTGAATACTCCCGATTCTCCCACTTGTGGGGCGTTGTAAGGACTGCAGAAGGTGCCACCGCCAGGGCCGGCCCCGGCTCCGCCAACGCCACTGGCAACCGGATAGCCCCCCGCGTAACCACCTGCGCCAGGAACGGTTACAGTTCGTTGCAAGGTGCTAGCTGCGTACAAGTTGTCCTGACCGCTCAAATCAACCATGCCATTAATCTGAACCGCTCCCTGAGCAAGCCAAATGACGGGCCCGGTGAGAAGATCACCTCGCAACTGGACGGTAACGCCCGCAGCAATGTTGATAGTGGTGAAATGGTAAATATTATCGCCATCGGGATCGAGCGGCGGATTGAACTTCTTGGGATCAAAGACGATGATCCCAGGGGTTGTCAGATTGAGTGCCCCGTCGGCACCGGTCGAGCCGCTGCTAAACGTCTGGGCGAGCGCGGCTGGAGCGCTTGCGAGAACCAGCATTGTCAGGAGCCAAAGTCTGGGCATCTGCGAAAAGTTCATGGGTTCCTCCTCAGTGCCAGCGGCTGGCCCGAGGGCCGCCGTCTGGCTTGTGGTGTTAAGTTTTGAATAGACAGGGTAGGGCTAACGACCATTCCAGGCCGGTTGACGTTGGGATGACTGAGCGCGTTGAGAGGGTCCGATCCAAGGACAACCTCCAGGCCATCCGGATAGCCGTCATGATCGGTATCGCGATCGGAAAGATTGGTTCTCAGCCGAATCTCATCCTCGTCGGCGATGCCGTCGCCGTCGCTGTCGAGTCGGCTACGCAAGCCCTCATCCAACTGTGACGGATTCGCGATGCGGTCAGCAAACAGCCGGTTGAATAACGTAGCCGGATTGAGACTCGTTGAGACCAGATTCTGCCCGTTGGCGATAGAAAAGACCGGACCCGTGACAAACTGCAACGGACTTGCCAGCCCAGCACTAGGGTTAAGCCCATTCAGGAGCGAAAATGTGACGCTCGAAACGTACTGGTTCGAGCGGGTCAGTCCGGTGGCTGGATTCAGTTGGTTCAGGATCGAGAACACAGGACCCGTCACGTATTGTGGCGACCGCGGAATGCCCAGCCCCGGATTTCGCGAGTTCAGCATCGAAAACGTGGCACCCACCACGTCCACCCGCTGACCGACGTGCATGGAGTTTGCCGGGGAGACGAAGCCGCTCGAACTGCCGAAGGAATTCGTCGCTACTAAGGCAAACTCGCCCTCAGTGGAGCCGACCGCCACGTTCATCGTCGCTGCAGTGCCCGCCGGATTGATCGCCACCGAGCTAAGGGCCAGCAGCGGGGGGACGAATGCCGGGACAAATTCAAAGGTCGCCCCGGCCAGGTTCACGCCGCTTACCTGAAGACCAGCAATCGTGGAACCCAGTACCGCGGAACTCGGGGTTACGGAAGTAATCATCGGAACCGGAAGCGCCGTGA
>JAYVRS010000020.1:0-9026 GCA_043776185.1 Bryobacteraceae bacterium
TCGCGAGCCAAGGAGCGCGTGTTTTCGTTCCGGGATCGTAATGGCCATTGGGACCCCAAGAATCAACGGCCCGAGCTCTGGAACATTTACAACGGCCGGGTAGACAAAGGCGAATCGATTCGGGTGTTTCCGCTTTCGAATTGGACCGAGTTCGACATCTGGGCCTATATCGAGCTCGAAAACATTGCGCTGGTACCGCTCTATTTCGCCAAAGAGCGCCCGGTTTTGGAGCGCGGCGGCACGCTGATTCCTTACGAATCAAATGTGCGGTTGATGCCAGGCGAAGAGCCGAAGATGGTAAAGATCCGCATGCGTTCGCTGGGATGTACGCCCTGCTCGGGGGCGATTCGTTCGGAGGCCGATACGGTCACCAAGATTATCGAAGAGCTGTTTGTCTTCCGGCGTTCGGAGCGGGAGAACCGGGTGATTGACCATGACCAGGATGGGTCAATGGAGTTGAAGAAGCGTGAGGGGTACTTCTAAAATGGCCACGCTTCCACTTACTCATTTCACGCAGGGCGCTAGTGAGCGCACGTTATTGCGCTTTTCGACTGCCGGAAGTGTCGATGACGGAAAGAGTACTCTCATTGGCCGGATGTTAGTCGAGACCAAGGGCGCTTTCGACGATCAGATCGAAGCCGTGCGTTCAAGTAAGGTGAATCGCTCTGGCCGCGAACTCGACTTCTCTTTGCTAACTGATGGCTTAACTGCGGAACGCGAGCAAGGCATCACGATCGATGTCGCTTACCGTTACTTTTCGACGCCGAAGCGTAAGTTCATCGTGGCCGATACGCCGGGCCATGAACAATACACGCGTAACATGGCGACCGGTGCCTCGACGGCCGATGTGGCCGTAATCCTGATCGATGCGCGTAAGGGCGTGCTGGAGCAGTCACGGCGGCATGCCTATATTTCGGCCTTGCTGGGCATTCGTCATTTGGCCATCGCCATCAACAAGATGGACTTGGTGGATTTCTCGGAATCAGTGTATGCGGCGATCGAGAAAGAGTTTCGTTCGTTGAGCCCGCACTTACGTGGCGCAGCTTTACATTTTATTCCCCTTAGCGCGCTCGATGGCGACAATGTCGTGGTGCGATCTGAACGAACACCCTGGTACTCCGGCCCGACGTTGTTAGAGTTTCTTGAAAATGTCGAGATTGTGCCGGCGGCCAACCAAGCGTTCCGCTTCCCGGTGCAGTTAGTGATTCGCCCGCACTTGGACTTCCGCGGTTTCGCGGGCCAGATCGCCACCGGCCGGGTGCGCGTAGGCGACCGCGTAACCGTGTTACCGAGCGCGAGAACCAGTAAGATCGAGCGGATTGTTACTTTCGATGGCGACCTGGAAGAAGCGATTGCGCCGATGTCGGTGACGTTAGTGCTCGCCGATGAAGTGGATGTGAGCCGCGGCAACCTGATTGTCCAAACGGGTGACGAAAGCACCGTGACGCGCGAGTTTACGGCGATGACGGTTTGGATGTCGGCGGAGCCGCTGGAGATCGGCCATACTTACCTGCTGCGGCATGGTCCGCACCAGGTGCAGGCACGGGTGGTGGGCATCGATCATCGAGTGGATGTAGCGAACTACGCACCGATAACCGTAGAGACACTGAACATAAACGATATTGCCCGCGTGCGTATTGAGACAGCGCAACCGCTGCACGGCGATCTCTATCAAGCGAACCGCGTTACCGGGGCGTTCATTCTGCTGGATCCCCTGACGAACCTGACGCTGGCGGCGGGGATGATCGAAGAGATTACGTCGGCGCGGCGCACGGGTGGAACGCGCGAGCAGTTCCGCTCAGGCCCCGTTACTTTGGCGGAGCGCATTACGGCGCATGGACATCGGCCGGCCTGGATTCATCAGTTGAATCAAGCTGCGGCGGTCCAACTAGAGCGTCGTCTATTTGAGCGAGGCGTACACGTGATCCGCTTCGATCATGAGGCGCCGGAGTTACTGGAAGCGGGATATATTGTGATCTCCAGGGTGAAGATGGAAGGCCATGCTCACTTGGCTTTGACCCTAGGCGATGTGGATCGGGCAGTGAGCGAACTCGAATCGCTGGGCGTAATTGCCCGGCAGGATGTGCAAGATCAAGGAGAGGGAATTTAATATGGCTGACATACTTTCCACTGCCCAGTCGCTGGTCGAACAGACCGTCCGTGACTTTGGAGGCCATTACTGTTACACCTGCAGCTTTCAGGTGGAAGATGTCGTGTTATTGCACTTACTGAAGCAGGCTGACCCGAATGTGCCGGTGCTGTTTCTCGAGACAGGCTATCATTTTCCGGAAACCTTGGATTACCGGGACCAAGTGGCCAGCGACTGGAAGTTGAACTTGGTCAATATCATTCCTCCCGCCGAGGCGCCGGTAGAGCTTTACCGCACCGATCCGGCGGCGTGCTGCAATTGGCGCAAGGTGAAGGGGCTGATGGCTGGCCTCAATAACTACGATGCCTGGATAACCGGTTTGCGTCGCGAACAGTCGCCAACGCGGGCCAACTTACAGTTAGTTGAGCCGCATAAGCTTCCCTCGGGAAGGTCGATTCAGAAGATTTCACCGCTCGCCGAGTGGACGTGGAAAGACGTGCAGGCCTACGCCAAGATCAACGAACTGCCAGAACTTTCGCTCTACGCCGAAGGCTATACCAGCATCGGATGCGCGCCTTGCACGCAAAAGCCGCTCGACCCCGGAAACCTACGTTCCGGCCGTTGGGCGGGTGCTAATAAGCTCGAATGCGGTATTCATACGGCGACCGATAGCAGCACGAATACTGGCACGGGGAAATGACGCCATGATCACGGCCATCCTAGGACTCTTGATCGGTTTAGCGGTGGGGCTCACGGGCGTGGGCGGCGGCACCTTGACCGTGCCCGCCCTAATCATCGCTCTGGGTATGCCGGCGGCCGAAGCCGTCGGTACCGCTTTGTTGTTTGTGACGGCCACTAAGATCTTTGCCACGCCCATCTATTGGTTCCGCGGCCAAGTAAATTTGCCGGTATTGGGCCGCTTACTCATCGGCGGATTACCCGGGGTACTGGGTGGCGCGTACTTTCTGGCCAAAATGAATACGGAGCGTTTAACGCCGGTGATCCTGGCCGTGGTCGGGCTGACGATCGTTTCTTTGGCTACTGTCAGCCTAATCAAACTCTTCCGCACGCCGCCGGTAGGCGTTCATCGCGCCAAATGGCTCTCATGGTTAGCGCTCCCGATCGGAGTGGAAGTAGGATTCTCATCGGCCGGGGCCGGCGCGCTGGGCAGCCTCTTACTGCAAAGCTGCGCGAAGATCGAACCGGCGGTGATCATCGGCACCGACTTACTTTTCGGCCTAATCCTCTCGGCCGCCGGCGGTGCATTCCATCTTTCCACGGGCAATTACAATGGACAGGTGCTGACGGTGTTAGCTCCGGCTGGAGTCATCGGCGCTCTGGCGGGAGCGACATTGGGGAGTAAGCTACCGTCGCGTCCGTTGCGAGCCACGCTCAATGTTACTCTGGTGTTTGTGGGCGGGAACCTTTGTTGGAAGGGCCTGCGGCTCTTGTTCTAGAACTTGGTCGGCCACTTTTGGCGGCCGTGAAACACCGCCATCAGTTCGAGCCGTGCTCGCCGAACCCGGTAGGGAATAATGTACGGCGTGCTGTTAATGACCAACTCTCGGGTCCCGGCGATCCGCCCGGGACGGCCCATGTCGGGCTGGGTTTCCAGAAGATCGACAGCCTCAAGGATTCTCGAAGCAATGGGCGCGGCGTTGGCTTCCGAGTCCCTCGCGATGTTCTGGCGCAACGCGCTTAATTGGCGGATGGCCCGCCGGGACCAAGCCACTTTCATCGCGGAGCTTTGGTCTCGCCAGCCTTACCCCAGGATTTGAGCCATTTGGAGACCTTCTCATGGTCGACCGCTTCACCCGCGTCGAGTTCGGCAATGGCGGCGCGAATTTCGCCCAATTGCCATTCCTCAGACTCAACGTAAGCCGTGATCGCCTCCGCCGCCAGAAACGACTTTGACCGATTGGCCTGCTTGGATAAAGCATCCAGGCGTTGCTTCGTCGCGCTATCGATGCGGATCGAGAGAGTTTGTGTCATCGCTTGTGTTCCTTTGTACACATCTTCCCACACCTCTAACCGCCGCGGTCGCGTTCCAGGACGTAGCCGTAGAAAAGTAGCGAACCGGTCCACGCGGCCAGCGCAATCAGAGTCAGTCGGGCGTCGACACGATGGACGACGGTCCCCGCGCTGAGCATCAGGACGACTTGGATGATGCTGGTCTCGACACCGGCCCCGGACGCGAAGCGCCAACGCTTCTGCTGGCGGGGCTTTACCACCGACGCATGATGGCCCACTGCCAGGGCGGCGAGCATCGCGGCGAAGGCGGCGGCGGGATCTAGCGCGGCGGTAGACAACACCGCGAGAGCCAACAGCGGCAGGTCCTTGGCCAAGAGCACTTGCCAGCCTCGCAACGGCAGTAACTGATAGCGCACGAATCCGGAAGGCCCATCGAGCGCCAGTAAGGACTGGGCGATGGTGCTGAGCGCGAGGATCACCAATAAACTAATTCCGAAGAAAGCTTCCGCATCAACTTTCGTAGACAAGAATCGATAGCCTACGCCGGCCAGGGCTAACACTAGAGCTAAGTAAGTATCGAGCACGCTGAATAGCTCGCGGGTGTTTTTGGCAACTAAGGCGGCCAGCGCGTGGTGCGGCACGGGGACGAGGCGCATGAGGTTCAGCTGAGGCAAGCGCGCCGGCACGGTGGTAAATAGGTAAGTGAGAAAGGCAATGCCGGACCCCAGCGCTAGAAAGCGCCAGCCGAGATCGAGCGAGGCCGCTTGGCTACGCGCGCCCCAGGCCGTAACACCCAGCGTGATCCAGGCAATAGGACTCATCAGTAAGCTAGCGGCACGCAAAGCAACCCGCTCGCCACGCCCTAACGGCCAATGACCCAAACGGTCGGCCGGCACCTTTCCGAGCGGGTCAGCACTCAAGGGAAATAGCAGGATGAGACCCAGAACTAAGGGTAGAAACGCATTCGCCGGCTGCATGCCGAAGATCAGCATGACGAACAGGAAGAAGTTATTCGTGCCCAGCGAGTTAAATCGGCGCAGATCGCGCCAACTTAGCTTCGCGAGGGTCCCTAAGATTGAGGCGAGCCGAGCCATGACCAATCCCCCGCGCGTGGTGCCTCTACTAAGTCAAAGTAAATCGATTCGAGCGGCTTGGTGAGCGCATCGCACTTCGAGTCGAAGACCAGCTTGCCCGCGCGAATCATCATGATATGCGTGGCGATCTCTTCGACGATCGACAGGATATGCGAAGTAAGAAAGACGGTGACGCCGCGCGGGGCAATTTCGACTAACAGATCGCGAATCGTGCGCGATACCACGGGATCAAGCCCCTCGAAAGGCTCATCGAGAAAAAGGACCGGCGGATTAGGCAACAAAGCCATGGCCAGGGCGGTCTTCTTACGCATGCCGTACGAGCACTCGTCCAGAAAAGTGTCTCGTCCATGTTCGAGGGCCAGGGCGCTGAGTAGCTCCTCCGTGCGCCGCGTGGTTTCGCTTTTAGCGATGCCGTAGACGGAACCAGTGAGCGTCAAATGTTCTTCGACGGTTAACGAATCGAAGAGCCCCAGGCTTTCAGGTAAGACACCAACGGCTCGCGAGAGAGCCGGTGTGGCGGGCGAGCAGTCGATACCGGCGACGGTAGCCGAGCCCGAAGTGGGAGTAAGTAGGCCGGTAAGCATCTTGACGGCAGTCGACTTACCGGCCCCGTTGGGCCCCAGAAAGGCGCAGATACTGCCGCGGCTAATATGGAGATCGAGGGCATCGACGGCGACGTGGTCGCCGTAAGTTTTAGTTAGTTTACGGGCTTCGATCATTCGCTCTGCTGAGCAGCCATCTGCTCGATCTCCTCTTGTTCAGTGGGCGGACGTCTCATGGTGGAATCGGGTAACGTGAAAGCGATGGCCAGGCCGACTAGCGGGATGGCGGATACGGCGAGAAACATGCGTTCTACCGATGAGTGATCGGCCAACCAGCCGAGTAACGGCGAAGCCACACCGCCCATGGTGGTGGCGAGGCCGATCGTAATTCCAGAAGCGGTACCAATGCGGTTGGGCAGATACTCTTGACCTAAGACGACCATCACGCTGAAGTGAATAAAGAGCGCGATGCCGAGGGGAATGAGTAATAGCGTCGCCAGGGTGATATCGCGGGCTTGTTGCAGTAACAAGATCGTCGGACCCAAGAGGGCGAAGGCGATGATGATGACCCGTTTGCGGCCCCAGCGATCAGCCATTTGGCCGCCCAGCAAAGTTCCGAAGATCCCGGCTCCGAGTAAGATAGAAAGCGCCGTGCCGCCAGCTGACTTCGATTGGTGCAGTACTTCAATCCAGAAGATAGGCAAGAACGTGTAAATACCGAAGGAGACGGTGGAGCGGGCGGCGACGCAACCACTCAAGCGCCAGAACGCGCTCCAACGGTCGACTCCCATGTGGCCGGCGGTTTTTCGGATGGCTTGACGTTCACGCGCGACACGCTCCAGATAGCCCAGTTGCGAGAGCAGCAGCAGGGCCATGAAGATGGCGGGGGCCAGTAGCCAAGCAACGCCACCCAGGCCATAACTGACCATGGCTTGGGTGGCCAGGAAAGGCCCGAGCGCGAAGCCGGCGTTGCCGCCCACGGCGAATAAGCTCATGCCGGTGGCGTGCTTGGTGCCGGAGGAAAGCATGACGAGACGGGCCGCTTCCGGGTGAAAAGCAGCCATGCCGGTGCCGGCGAGCATCATGGAGGCGAGGGCGAGCGGATAACTGCTGGACCAACCGGCGAAGGCCAAACCGACCGCGCCGAGGATGAGACCGGCGGGCAGGAGCCAGGGCGAATTCTTGCGATCGGCGATGTGGCCGAACCAGGGTTGGATGACCGATGAGACGACATTGGCGGCGAAGACAAGGCTGGCGGCGGCGGCGTAAGTGTAATGACGTTCGGAGACAAAGAAAGGCACCAGGGCCGGGACGGCACCTTGGCTGATGTCCAGGAAGAGGTGGCTGACGGTCACCGTAGAGACCGCGCGCTTGTTCATTTTGTCTTCTCGGCCGACGCGCGCGGGGCCGGTTGAGTGGCTTCGATATTTTTGGCCACGGCATCCAGCACGCCGTTGACGAAGGCAATGCTCTCGTCACCCGAGAAGCGGCGCGCGAGTTCAATGGCTTCGTCAATCACGATGGCGGTGGCGCTTTCGCCGCGCATCAGTTCGTAGGTGGCGACGCGAAGAATGTTGCGGTCGACGGAGGGCATGCGTTCGAGACGCCAATTCTGAGAGTACTTGGTGAGGGTCTCGTCGATGGCGGCTTGCTTATCCATGGTTCCGTAGACAAGCGCTTCCATAAAGCGATCGCGCTCGAGACGGGCTTCGGGAATGTCGTCTTGGGAATGCAGCGTGGCGTAAAAGGCATCGAGCGCTTCGTGGACGTCGAGCTTGCGCATGTCGCACGAGAAGAGGACTTGCAGCGCGCGTTCGCGTGATTTACTGCGTCCGGGCATTAGGCGCGCAGCTTCTTGAGCAGGTTGGCCATTTCGATAGCGGTGGACGCGGCGTCGGCGCCTTTGTTGCCGGCCTTGCCGCCGGCGCGGTCCATGGCTTGTTCCAGCGTGTTGGTGGTGAGCACGCCGAAGGCGACGGGGATGCCGGAATCAAGCGCGGCCGCGCCGACTTTGGCCGCTTCGCCGGCGACGTAGTCGAAGTGCGAGGTGTCGCCGCGAATGACGCAGCCCAGAGCGAGAATGCCGTCGTGCCGGTTTTGGCGCGCGATTTCGCGCACCACTAAAGGCATTTCGTAAGCGCCGGGCACGCGGACAATTTCAATGTCGGCGGCACGAGCGCCAGAGCGGGCGAGAGTGTCGAGGGCACCGTCCAAGAGACGATCGGTAATCAAGCTGTTGAAGCGGCTCACGACGATAGCGAAGCGGAGGCCGGCGGCGTTCAATTCGCCTTCGATGGTTTTGGGATGCATGGGAAGAAACGTACTCTTCAGTTTAGCGTATGCATTTACACTGGTGTTTTGGGAAAGTTATCCAGTGTGCCGGGGTGGAAGTCGAAGTTCTTGGCCGAGCGCCAGATCACGATTTACACGCCTGACGGCTATGACGAGGGCCAAGCGCGCTATCCGGTGCTCTATCTGCACGATGGGCAGAATCTTTTCGAGGAGCATCGGGCGTTTGTGCCGGGCGAGATATGGCATGTGAAATCGACGGCCGATGCGCTGATCTGGGCCGGCGAAATTGAGCCGCTGATCATCGTGGGGATTGACCATGCCGGCGCGCAACGCATCGACGAATACACGCCAACCATGGACCTGCGCCACAAACACGGCGGGCTGGCGAAGGCTTACGGCCGGTTGATCATTGAGGAGCTGAAGCCCTGGATCGACGGCGAGTATCGCACGCAACCCGACGCCTGCCACACGGCGATGGGCGGCAGTTCGCTGGGCGGGCTGGTGTCACTTTACCTGGGTTTTCGCGCGCCGCATGTCTTTGGGCGGCTGGCCATCCTGTCGCCTTCAATTTGGTGGGATCGCAAGATGATGTTGCAGCGCTTGCGAGCCAACATCCACCGCCGCCGGACGCGTTTGTGGCTCGACATCGGCACGCGAGAAGGCCGGGCCTATGTGCAGACGGTGAACCAGACGCGTCAACTACGCGATGAGTTGGTGGCGCGCGGTTGGCGGCAAGGGGACGATCTCTTTTATTTTGAAGACGCGGGAGCGACGCACAGTGAGCGGGCTTGGGCGCATCGCTTGCCGATGGCCCTGAAGTTTCTGTTTCCGCCGCCCGCATTACTGGATGTCTGCCGGGAGGTGTTACCACCCCAGACGATTCCGGTGGATCCAATTTGGTAAGGACCGGTTACGTCGCCATCGATGCTGCAAGTGTGCTACTTCGCTAGCAGGGTAAGTGGCTCGTCCAGCATCTTCTCATTGAAGGATGAGCCTGAAGGGGGTGATGTCCGGGTGCTTTCTTTGGATTTTCAAGCT
>JAYVRS010000021.1:0-9009 GCA_043776185.1 Bryobacteraceae bacterium
CTCCGGGAAAGGGGAATCCCATCGACTCCTTTATCAATGCGAGACTCACGGGCCTCGATCCCGCGCCGCGTGCTGATCGCGCGACGTTGATTCGCCGGGCTTCGCTCGATCTCACCGGTTTGCCGCCCACTCCCACGGAGGTAGACGCCTTTGTCGCCGACCGTTCCCCTCAGGCCTGGGAAAAAGTGATCGATCGCCTGCTGGCATCACCCCACTACGGCGAACGTTGGGGCCGGCATTGGTTGGACGTCGCCCGCTATGCAGACTCCAATGGCTTCGAGCATGACTTCGATCGTCCGAATGCCTTTCGTTATCGCGACTACGTCATTCGGAGCTTCAATCAGGACAAACCTTATGATCAATTTCTGCGCGAACAACTAGCTGGCGATGAGTTACCCCAGGTTACTCACGACACGCTGACGGCCACGGGCTTCTTACGTAACTACGCCAAAGTTGGCTTTCGCGAGAAGGACAACCCCGAGTTTCGCTATGAGTATCTCGATGACATGATCGCGACCGTGGGCCGTGGGCTGCTGGGACTTACAGTGCAGTGCGCCCGCTGCCACAATCATAAATTCGATCCTATTCCCCAACGTGATTATTATCGCTTGCAAGCGACACTCTTTGGCATTGTCGAAGTAGATCATCCACTTGTTCCGGCCGCTCAGGCTGCGGCGTATCAGACGGCCAACTCGCGGATCGATGCCGAAGTGCAGCGGCGCCGCTTGGCAATCGCCACGATTGAGCAGCCCTATCGAGCCAGACTGTTGCCCGCCAAATATCTACGATTCCCGAAGAATGTGCAAGAAGCGATCGCGACACCTGAAACCCAACGGACGCCGGGCCAAGTGCTTTTGGCGAACCAGGTGATCCGGACGGTGACGGTCGGCCCCGGAGAAATCGAGAAGATCATCAACGCAGCCGATGCTTCCCAGACGAAGGCCCTGCGCGCCGAAATTGCCTCGCTGGAAGGCCAACGCCCTGCTCCCATCCCGATGGCCATGGGCATCACCGACGGAGACTATCGCTATACCCCCGACGGAGCCGGCGATGAGCCCGCCCCAGGTAAAGGCGTGAAACAGATGGCGACCGGTGGCAGTTTTCTTCATCAAGGGCCGGATCGCTACCAGGCGCCGCCCTCTTACTTTCTGCATCGCGGAGACGTTCTAAACCAAGGTTCCCTCATGAAGCCCGGCTTCGTCACGGTGGCCAGTTCAACGGAGACGCCCGTGGAGATGCCGCCCGCCGATGGCCATACGTCGGGCCGCCGCCGAGCGCTAGCCGAGTGGCTGGTGTCCGCAGAGAATCCACTAACGGCGCGCGTCATCGTCAATCGAGTGTGGCACCATCATTTTGGCCGCGGTTTATTTGCCAGCTTGGACAACGTGGGGAAGATGGGTGACGCGCCCACTCATCCCGAGTTACTCGACTATCTGGCAGTCGACTTTCGCGAGACCGGCTGGAGCTTCAAACGGCTGCATAAGCTGCTGATGACCTCGGAGACTTATCAGCGCGCATCGCGAGATGAAAACCCGGCGAACTTAGCCGCAGATCCACGCAACTTACTCCTCTGGCGCTATCGCGCGCATCGGCTCGAGGCCGAAGCCGTGCGTGACCAAATCATGGCTGTCAGTGGCACGTTGAATCGCGAACTCTACGGGCCGGCCGTCTTCCCGCACCTCGCCGCGGAAGTACTGGCGCAGATGAAAACCGGCATCTGGAGGGACCAGCCAGAATCCGCCACCTTCCGGCGCAGTATCTATGTCTATCGCAAACGCGGGCTGCCATTTCCGATGTTCGAAGTCTTTGACTTACCTGACCAAAACCTCAGCTGTGGCGGCCGCCTGGTGTCGACCGTCCCGACGCAGGCTTTGACCTTGATGAATAACGACTTTGTTCTCGGCCAAGCCCGGCATTTCGCCGCCCGGTTGCGCGAAGTTTCGCTGGAACCTGGCACCCAAGTCGACACGGCCTATCGTATCGCGGTCGGCCGTCTGCCGCAGCCCGACGAACGCCATCTCGCGGCTGAGTATCTGAAGACCGGCACGCTGGAAGGCTTCGCCCACGTGCTGCTGAACCTGAACGAATTCGTCTACATTCGATAGCGTGTTAGTGCCGGAAGTGCCGAACGCCGGTAAAGACCATAGCTAAACCCAGACGATTCGCCGCCGCAATGACGTCCGGATCCTTCACCGATCCTCCGGGCTGAATGGCCGCCGTAATACCGTGTTTCGCGGCCTCTTCCAAGCCATCGGGGAAAGGGAAGAAGGCGTCGGAAGCGACCACCGTGCCGGCGAGGGGCAAATGCGATTTCAGCGCACCCACCTTCACTGAATCCACGCGGCTCATCTGCCCGGCACCCGCGCTCACCGCCTGGCCCGCGCGAGCGTATAGTATGGCGTTCGACTTCAAATGCTTCACCACCTTCCACCCAAACTTAAGCGCGTGCCACTCCTCGGCGGTGGGCTCGCGTTCGGTCACCACGCGGGCCTCGACTAACTGCGCCCGGTCGGCGGTCTGTACTAAGTAGCCGCCGGAGATGCTCTTTACAACCGGCTCATCCAAGTTAGTCCGCAAGATGCTCAACACGCGCAGATTCTTCTTAGCCCCTAAGATCGCCAGGGCCTCCGCGCTATAGCCAGGCGCGGCGATGGCCTCCGTGAAAAGCTTGGCTACCTCAGTGGCGGTGGCGCCGTCCAGCGGCCGATTGAACGCCAACACGCCACCGAAAGCCGAGATCGGGTCGGCCTCCAGTGCCCTTGCATAGGCTTCCACCAAAGTTGTCGCTTCGGCGCAACCACAAGGATTGGTGTGCTTGATAATTGCGCAAGCTGGCAACTCCGTAAATTCGTTGATTAATTGCCACGCGGCATCTAAATCAACTAAGTTGTTATAAGAAAGCTCTTTTCCCTGTAACTGCTTAGCTCCGGCAATGCCGCTGGCGCGCAACGAATAAAGCGCCGCCGATTGGTGCGGATTCTCGCCATAGCGTAAGTTGAAGGCTTTGGGAATGTGTAAGTCAAGGGGAACCGGGTCCCCGGCCACTAAGGCGAGCTTCGCGGCAATGGCCCGGTCGTAAGCGGCGGTACAAGCGAAGGCCTTGCGGGCTAACCCCCAACGATAAGCGTGCGGCAATTCGCCATGCTCGCGCAGCAAGAGAATCACCTCATCGTAATCCGCCGGTGACGTCACCACGCCGACGCTTTCGTAGTTCTTAGCGGCGGCCCTGATCATCGTCGGGCCCCCAATATCGATATTCTCGATCATCTGCTCCAAGGTGACGTCAGCCTGCGCCGCCACCTTTTCAAATTCGTACAGGTTCACCACCACCAGATCGATCGCCGGGATGCCGTGCTCGCGCATCGCCGCCATATGCGAAGGCTGGTCGCGCCGGGCCAGCATGCCGCCGGCGATGAGGGGATGAATAGTCTTCAGCCGGCCGTCCATCATCTCCGGGAAGCCGGTGACGTCGCTGACGTCGCGGACGGGGATGCCACCGCCGGCGATGGCTTTGGCCGTGCCACCGGTGGAGATCAGCTCCACCCCCAAATCGTGCAGGGCCCGGGCGAAATCCACTAGGCCGGTTTTGTTGGTAACGCTAAGCAGCGCGCGTGCAATCATGAACCTCCATTCTCGCGCAATAATCAATTAGTGCGTCATGTCGCGATTATTGGGGGCGGGCTCGCCGGGCTCGCCACCGCCGCCGCTCTGGGCTCGGCCGGTTACGAAGTGGACCTCTTCGAAGCCCGGCCCTACTTCGGGGGCCGCGCAACTTCTTACCCCATCGCCGAAGAGACTATCGATAACTGCCAACACATCTTACTCCGCTGCTGTGTCAACTTACTCGACTTTTATGAACGCCTCGGCACCCGCGACCAAATCGACTTCCACCGCAACATCGATTTCATCGAGCCGGGCGGGCGTGTTTCGCGATTGCACTCCGGCTGGCTGCCGGCCCCGCTGCACTTTGCCGGGGCCTTCTCGCGCGCCACGTGGCTCACGCTGGGCGAGAAACTCGCCCTCGGTCGCGGGCTGCTCGCGATGCGCCAACAGCGCCTCACCCGCCATGATCTTGACGAGATCACCATGCAAGCCTGGCTCGAGCAGCATCACCAGACCCCGCGACTCATCGAGCGATTCTGGCGGCAAGTGCTGGTCAGCGCCATCAACGAAGAGCTGCCTCTTATGTCCGCCGCCCACGGTTTCCAAGTATTTTGGCTGGGCTTTCTGGCCGGCCCGGACTTTTATGAAATGGGCATTCCCGCCGTGCCGCTCGCGGAACTCTACAGCCGCGAGCGCTGGCAGCGTTACCCCAACGTTCAGTTACACGGGCGCGCGCCCGTGGACTCTTTGCAAGTGATCGACCAACGAATTACGGGACTCATGGCAGGCGGCAAACTGTACACCGCCGATGCCTATGTCAGCGCCTTGTCCTTTGAAAAAGCCCAGAGGCTGCTGCCGCCGCTCCCCATCGATTGGAGCGCGTTTACGCATTCGCCCATCACCGGCATTCATCTCTGGTTCGATCGTTCGGTGACCCAGCTGCCCCACGGCACTCTACTGGACCGCACCATCCAATGGTTCTTCAACAAAGGCGAAGGGCGCTACTTACAAGTGGTGGTGTCGGCCTCGCGCACGCTCACCGAGATGCCGCGCGCCGACGTGATTGCCCTTGCCCTGCGCGAACTCGCTGAGTTCTTGCCGGCGGTGCGGCAGGCGCAGTTGGTCAAAGCCCACGTGGTGAAGGAAGTGCGCGCCACATTCTCGGCTTGCCCGGGCCTCGAAGCCAAGCGTCCGCTCGCCGTCACCCGCGTACCGAATCTCTTTCTCGCCGGCGATTGGACTCGCTCCGGCTGGCCCGCCACCATGGAGGGTGCCGTGCGCAGCGGCTACCTCGCTGCCGAGGCCGTGGCCGCGTATATCGGCCAGCCCCAGAAGTTCCTCAAACCCGACGTGGCCTAAGCGGGATAACATACAAGTATCTTGAAACTCTGGCTTACTTTCGTGATCCTGGCCGCCTTGGCGACGGCGGACAGCCCCGTCAGCCATTACCGCGTGGTCCACGCGTATCCGCACGACCCCGGGGCGTTCACCCAAGGCCTCATCTACCTCGAAGGCTACCTTTACGAGAGCACCGGCCTCAATGGCCGCTCCAGCTTGCGCATGACGGAACTCACCACGGGCAAGGTGCTCCAGAAGCAGCCCGTCGCCTCCCAATACTTTGCCGAGGGCATGACCAATTTCGCCGGTAAGCTCTATCAACTCACTTGGCAAAACGGCAAGGCCTTCGTTTACGATCGTTTCAGTTTCAAGTTACTCCGCGAACATACTTATACGGGCGAAGGCTGGGGCTTAACCAACGATGGCAAGCGGCTGATCCTGAGCGATGGCACCGCTCAACTTCGTTTCATCGACCCGCAAACCTTTGCCGTCACCAGTAAGATCACCGTCACTGACCAGGGCCGGCCCGTGGACCGTTTGAACGAACTCGAGTACGTGCGCGGTGAGATTCTGGCCAATGTCTGGCAAACGGAACTGATCGCCCGCATCTCACCCACCACCGGCAAGGTGCTCGGCTGGATCGATCTTTCTGGGCTGTTGAGCCAAACCGAGATGCAAGGCGTCGACGTGCTCAATGGCATCGCTTACGACGCCAAGCAGGATCGTCTCTTTGTGACCGGCAAGCTGTGGCCGAAGATCTTCGAAATCAAGCTCACCAAGTAGGGACGGCAAACAGAACCCCGACCGTACGAGGGAGGGGCAGTCATGGACACCCTACGCTCCCAGCGACGCCTGCAACTCCGCGAGTTCGGGGGTAGTACGAAACGCCATGCACCGGAAGGCGTCGCTGCCCCTTCAGGTGCCAGGGTCTTCTTCTGATATCTGGCGGATTTCGCATTCGATCATGTCTAGGGTTTCGTGCGCATGCACCGATTTGACGTGAGTTTCTCCAAATTCGCGGCGGAAGATTCCTTCGCTCTCATTCATCAGCTCATACGCATGAGAGAGATCGCCTAGGTTCCGAATAGTAAATGCAAGGTTGTTTAGGGCGGTTGCGGTCTGGATTGGCTCGTTCTTACGACGCCAAGCTGCGAGTACGGACTCCTGGAGGGCTCGGGCCTCAACCACGTCGTGAAGGTGAACTTCGGCGACCAGAATACGCCCGTGGGCGATTTGCCGCTCGAATTGCGTCTGCCGGTGAAGGCTGGGCCACTTACTGCTCTTGCCGCTGCTCCCCGTCATCCCTGAGTCCATTCACTGCCCGCCCGTCCCGTCGTCCGACGGCTTCGTCTTCCCCACGCCGCTTCTCGGTACCCCTTTAACCCTTTCCTACCCAAGTGCCCGGCATTCGAAATCGCTTTGCCGGCCAAGCGTTCCGGAATCAGCACCCGCTTTTTCGAACGCCCGGATGGCCACCATTTCGTGGAAGTGGTCATCGTCCACCGGCGCGTCCCGATGCTTGGCCGGCATGCGCTCCATGCGCTTGATCGCGGCGGCCTTGTGCTCAAAGTCAAACCCGATCAGCGTGCCAATGATCTGCCCGTACTAGGCCGCGCTTTCCGCCAAGCATGGCCGGGAGTGGGTGATCACGCACCCGACGCCGCGCCGGGATTCACCCTCACCGTCCATCGCCGGTGCCTACACGCTGCCTACACGCTGCCTACACGGTGCCTACACGGTGCCTACACGGCACAATGATTGGCACGCCCTACCAGCGAGGACGTGACCCGAACGCAATCCCGCCGCTGGCGGTTACGTTCCGAACCCTCTGGTATACTTCGAGGCGGGTGAAAAATGCGGCTCACTCCGGTAACAATGTAGCGCCGCTGCCCTTGGTTTTGACGTCGTTTCAGGCGAATCATGTCCCTTGATGCCCCGCAGCAGTCCGGATCCCACCAAGCCGACAAGCTCTTCGGCGAGGCGCTCCAGCTTGCACCCACGGAACGGCTTGCGTTCTTGCGCCGCGCCTGCGATGGCGATGCTCTCTTGTTCGAGCAATTGGCCGGCCGGTTGGCCATTCCCGCGGGCGTTCCCACGCCGGAGGCGGAGTTCGATAACTCAACTCGGACCATAATCCGGCGAGGATTCGTGGTGGGTAAGACCATTGCGGGCCGATTCCGGATCGTGCGCTTTGTCGGGAACGGGGGAATGGGCGACGTGTATGAAGCGGAGGATCTGTTGCCGTCGCAGCCTCGTCGCGTCGCGCTCAAGACTATTCTCGCCAAGATCGCCTCCCAGCCGGACATGATCAGGCAGTTTGAGCGCGAGATTGCGCTAGGCCAGATGATCTCGCATCCGAACGTCTGCCGGATCCACGACCTTGGCTTTCATCAGGATGATCCCGCGGAGCCGCCGATGCTGTTTCTCTCGATGGAGTTCCTCGACGGCGTCACCTTGGCGCAATGGCTTCGGGATAGGAAAGCCATGGCGGCCGAAGAGGCGCTACCCTTGATTCGCCAACTGGCTGGCGCGCTCGATGCGGCCCATCAAGTGAACATCGTCCACCGTGACTTCAAGCCGGGCAACATCATGTTGGTGAAGGGGAGAGGCTCCCTGGCCACGCGCGCCGTAGTGACTGACTTCGGCTTGGCCACGGAAGTTTTGCGGGCCGACGCGAATGGAGTCCAGTCTCGGTCAGGAGCCGGTACGCCTGATTATATGTCACCGGAGCAGGTGAAGGGCGAACCAGTAGGGCCGGCTTGCGACATCTACGCGTTTGGGGTGGTGGTTTATCAGATGCTCACGGGAAGACTCCCCTTCGAAGGCGAATCGGCCCTGCATCGGATGGCCAAACGGCTCCACGAGCCTCCGGTACCTCCGATAGCTCATTTCGATAGCCTGCCCCTGCCTTGGAACCAGGCGATTTTGCGCTGCCTGGAGCGCGACCCGGCGGACCGATTCCCCAGCGTTCAAGCGGCGATGGCGGCTCTTGATGGCGCTGCCCAAAGCATTACGCCGCCGGCGCGAATGGCCTCCCGGCGGCCTCTGTTGGCCTACGCCACGATCGTCTTGATGGGGCTCGCCCTGGTGGCGTTCGGGATCCGCAGCCTCCCCCGGCCCGCATCCCCTTCGGTGGGTTCAATCGCTGTTATCCCCTTTGACAACGTGGGTGCGGATACGGAGTGGCAGTATCTGGCCGATGGCATGACCGAGAACATGATCAATCGCCTTTCGAGAATCGCCGACCTGACGGTGATGTCGCGCAGCGCCGTCTTTCGCGCCAAGACGCCGAAGGTAGACCCCATCGAAGTGGGCCGCAAACTGCACGTGGAGGCGGTGCTGACGGGCTCGATTCGTCATGACGCCTCCCATCTGGAGGTTAGTTTCGAACTGGTGGACGTAGCGACTGGCCGTCATTTGTGGGGCCAGAAGTACCGGCAGGATTTTCTCGATCCCTTAACCTTCGAGAAGAGCGCGGTGGAAGACACCGCCACCCAGTTGCGTTCCCAACTGACTCCGGCGGAAAAACGAAAGGTACTGCGCGATTACACCGAAAACACCAATGCGTTCCGCCTCTATCTCAAGGGTCGCTACGAATGGAACAAACGCAATCGCAAAGGGTACGAGCAGTCGATCGTGTTCTTCCGGCAGGCCCTCGATATTGACCCTGTCTACGCCCTCGCCTATTCCGGTTTGGCGGACGCCTACGCGGGACAAAGCGACTTTCTCCCCCCTGCCGATGTCTATGCGAAAGCCAAGGCGGCCGCTAAGCGGGCGCTGGAGATCGACCCCGATCTGCCCGAAGCGCATACCTCCCTCGGGATCATCTACCTCCAATACGAATGGGATTGGGCAAAGGCCGAGGCGGAGTTACAGCGAGCCATCCAACTAAATCCCAATTATCCGACCGCGCACTCCATGCATGCCCGTCTACTATCGGTTCTGGGACGGTTTGCGGAAGCACAAACGGAAATCACGAAAGCCCAAAAACTGGATCCGCTCTCGATGAGCATCGCCAATGGCGTGGGCAGTACTTACTACTTCTCCCGGGAGTTTGACCGCGCGGAA
>JAYVRS010000022.1:0-2708 GCA_043776185.1 Bryobacteraceae bacterium
CCATCGGCGCACCCGACGGCGGACCCGGCCTCTACTTCCTCAACTGGAGCACCCGCGCCGGCGACCTCCGCATCGCTCACTTCCTCGGCCTGCACGGCATCCAAGCTCTTCCCTTCCTCGGCTGGGCGGTGGACCAGTCCCGCACCCCGCGCCCCTGGCTATTAGTCGCCGTTGCCGCCCTAGCCTACCTCGCCGTGACGGCCCTCATCTTACTCCAAGCCCTCGGCGGCAAGCCTATGGTGGCCTAGAAGGCGCCATTCAGATTCGCACTTGCAGCAGTGCAGTTTTTTCCCTTTGACGCGATTTCTGCTCACCTAGGCCGCCGCGCGCAGGGCCCGGCGAGCCTTCATCAGACGAATCCGCATGGCCCCTTCGCTCGCGCCCATCTCTTGCGCCATATCTGTCGTCGTTTTGCCCTCGAGGTGCCCATGTAACAGCTCCTGATGCGCCGGAGCGCAGCGTTTCATGATTTTGTAAAGGTCGATCGCCGCCACATTGTGCCCAGGGGGGCCTGGAAGGTCCTCCAGCGGCTCCATCCGCCGAGTGGCGTGGGTAGACCGCCGGTAGAGATTGAGCGCAATCTGGTTGATCCAAACGCCGAGGCAAGCTTCGCCTCGGAGTTGTCCCAGGCGTTCCCACCCCCTCACCCACGCCGCTTGCGACATCTCCTCCGCCAAATCCGGCAGCAAACCCTTGGAAATTAGGAACCGGACGGTTCGCTTGAAGCCTTTCTCATAGGCAGTCGCGTAATGGCAGTCGGTCACGGCAAAAATCTCCTTGCCAGTACCCTTTGCAATCAGAAGGCCATCCTTCCCTGCTAACCTGCATCTTGACCCCGATAACCGAAAACTTCCCGCTCCTCGAATGTCGCAACCTCACCGTCGGCCGCGGCGACAAGCGCGTGCTCGACCGTTTAACCCTCACCATCGAGCACCTCCAGCACACCGCCATCATCGGCCCCAACGGCTGCGGCAAGACCACCCTCATCCGCACCATCACCCGCGACTTCTACCCTTGGCTGCACGCCGGCGACCCCGGCTGGGCACTCCGCATCATGGGCCGGGACCGCTGGCACGTCTTCGAACTCCGCAGCCTTCTCGGCATCGTCAACAACGACCTCGTCGCCAGTTGCACCTGCAGCTTCCCCGCCCGCGAAATCATCCTCTCCGGCTTTTTCTCCAGCGTCGGCGTCTGGCCCCATCACATCGTCGAGCCGCACATGGAAGCCAAGGTGGATGAGGTGATGCGGCTCCTCGAAATCGAGCATCTCGCCGACCGCCCCACCAACCAACTCTCTTCGGGAGAAGCGCATCGCGTCGTCATTGGCCGCGCCCTGGTGAACGATCCGCGCGCCCTGGTGCTCGACGAACCCTCCACCTCGCTCGACATTCGCGCCACGCGCGAGCTCCGCGAACTGCTGCGCAAACTGGCTGCGGCCGGCAAAACGCTCGTCCTGGTAACCCACCATCTCCCGGATCTGATCCCCGAGATGCAACGCGTCATTCTGATGCGCGACGGCCAAGTGTTTCGCGACGGCCCCACTCCCGCCGTCCTCACCTCCGCCCATCTCAGCGAGCTGTTCGGGCTGCCGCTCGAAGTGGTGGAGAAGAACGGCTACTACAATCTCTGGTAGGCCGCGCCCCCCCAAGTGCCGGCCTCGGCGCCTCTAGCGAGTGCTAGCTATTTTGAACGCATTGGCGGACGATAAGGGCGAATGGACGAATGCGACTAGTATTTCCAATTCTCTTAATGGGCCATTGGTCCATCGCCGGGATTGCGAGCACAACGGACTCGATCCGGCCACTCTTGTCGGCGCGCGAGGATTGGCGCTGGATCACCCATAGCTCGACTAGTGGGCTGCCGTCCGGACGAGTGATCGCGATGGAAACCGACGGGGACGGCGTAGTCTGGGTGGGAACGAGTGGCGGCGTCCGCTGGTTTGACGGCTATCAGTTCCTTGCGCCCCTCACTGGCCCCCAAACGGGCCCCAAACCGGATCCGGCCACCGGCGATCCACCAGATATTCTCGGCGATATCCGGCGGATCGTATGCCTCGGAAACGGTGATATCGCCGTTCAGGCCGGTAGTTCCCTATGGATCGGGCGGAGCGGCAAGTTGCGCCGGATTCCGACGTCGGCCAAGGTGGGCCAGAATCGCCCCACTCGGGCCTGATGGCCTGATGGTCTCCACCGTCACCCAGGGCCACTTATCGCTGCGGCAGGACACCTGGACCCCCATTCCCACTCCCGTGGGATCGAATTTGGTTTTCCCGGGCTCGAGCGGCAAACCTTGGCTATTCGTCACTGCGGTGGGGTTGCTCCATTGGGGCCAGGGGCGCTGGGAGGCGAAGCCCTTGTTTCCGGGGGTGCAGGTCTTCGAAGCAGTGATCGAAAGGGGCGGCATCCTGGCCGCCTCGGTGCGGGCGCCCAGCGAGATCGTCGGGCTATGGGAACTGGATCCTCAAGTGAAGCGCCCCCCGCGTCACGACAGCCCGGAAACCGTTCGCGCCCTGGCCCTGGCGGACGACGGCCAAGGCATCGCTATCTTTGAATCGGGCGACGTGCGCCTGCGGCTCGGTGGCCAGTGGATTTCCCTGCGAGACAATTTTAGCAGCGCGCTCCTGCGCCACGCGACGAGCCTTTTCCTCCGATCTAATGGCGAAGTCTGGGTCGGCACCAACGGCGGCATCAACGTTTTTCGTGCCCAAA
>JAYVRS010000023.1:0-2706 GCA_043776185.1 Bryobacteraceae bacterium
GAGTAACCGTGCTTTCGATCTCTTCGGGAGAAGCGCCCGGTAAGGCCGTGCGCACGTTGATAATCGGCATGTCAACGTCGGGGAAGCGATCGACGCCCAACTTCGAGTAACTCACCGCGCCAACCACGACTAGCGCCAAAATCAACATCACCGCAAACACCGGCCGGGCCACACAGATTTGGGCTAGCTTCTGCATTACCGCTTCACCAGCACTTTCTGCCCCTTCGCCATCTTCTCGTTAGCCACGGCCACCACTAAATCGCCGTCCTTCAAGCCTTCCAGTATCTCCACCCGTTCGCCCGTCAGGCGGCGACCGCTTTTGACGATGCGATCGTCGAGCGCACCGCTCTTCACCAGATAAACGCGCTCCACGCCCGCAAAAGCGACCAGCGCCGCGCTTGGTATCGTGATACCCAACGCCTGGGCGTCAACCGTGATGGAGCCTTCCACAAAGGAGCCCGGACGCAACAATCCATCCTGATTGGGGATCTCGCCCTCCACCGTCAGTGACCGGTTCTGCGCTTCAATCGAAGGGCTCAAGCGCATCACGCGACCGGTGCGTTTCAAGCTAGAGCCTTCGAGGCGCACGTCGATGGCTTGGCCGCGATGGATCTGGCCCGCGAAACGCTCCGGCACTTCCAGCCGTACCCGTAGCGGATGCTGCCTCACCAGCGTCACCACCGGCGCGTTGGTCGCCAGATACTCGCCGATCGACGCCACCCGCTTGGTGATGGCGCCGTCGAATGGCGCCCGGATCACGGTGTCGGTAAGCTGCTGGCGCGCGAGGTCCAGCTGCGCGCGACGCTCCGAAAGTTGCGAACCCATCTGCAGCACTTCGCTCAAGGCCGATTGCAGCCGCGCTTCGAGGCCCTGCTTGCGGGCGCGGGCCCGTTCAAACTCAATGCGGGAGACGACGCCCTCTTGAGTCAACCGCTCGGTGGTGTCGTACACAATGCGGCTCTCTTCCAAGGCGGCCCGCGCCTCTTTCACCATCGCCGTGCGCTCGGGGTCTACCAGATCGTCCTTTTGACTGGCGATGGCGAGACGCACGCGGATTTGCTCCACCTGCGCTTCAGCTTGCCGCAGACGGTATTGGTAATCGTCTCGCTCCAACTCGGCTAGCACGTCGCCAGTCTTCACCAAACTCCCCAAATCGACGGTGAGCTTCACCACCCTTCCAGGCACCTTCGTGCTGATGTTGGCGAGCTCTTCGGCAAATAGCTCGCCATTGGCGTTGACGACAGTGGGCAACGAGGCAGACGCGGCCAGCACCGTATCGACGGCCATCGGCGCCGCTTCGGCTTTGGCCGCCGCCTTTCGTTCGGAGTAGGGGCCGCTACAGGCGGTGAGGAGAAATAGGAGAGCGGCAATAACGAAATAAGGCATACAGGGCTTTGGTGTGAATTTTCTCACATTCGTTACCCGCCCCCCCCGAGAGGCTGCCAGCGGCAGAGGGCGCTCGCTTGCGATAGGATAACGAACAGATAATTTTGGCTTAAGGGACACCTGAACCATGTGGCGTTTCGCTCTCGTTTTATCCTGTCTGTTTTCCACCAGCCTGCGGGCTCAAGAATCGCGCGGCGCGATCACCGGCCGGGTGGCCGATGCGCAGGCCGCCATTATCCCGGGCGCCCGGGTGGCGGTCACCAACACGGCGACCAATGACACGCGGCGCGCGGCGACCAATCCCACGGGCTACTACGAGTTCAATTACCTCGAGCCCGGCACGTACACGGTGACGGTGGAAGCCGCTGGCTTCAAGAAGACCGTGCGGCAGAACCTGGGCGTGCAGGTGGGGTCCCGCCTGCAGATTGACTTCTCGCTCGAGATCGGGCTGGTGGCGGAAACCGTGGAGGTGAGGGCCGACGCGCCCTTGCTCGAAACCACGTCGGCGAGCGGCGGTCGCGTGCTCGATCAGCAGAACTTAGTGAACCTCCCCTTCTCCGATCTCAATCCCTTCGCGCTCACCGCGCTCGCGCCCGGCATGCAATGGACCGGCCAGCCGGAATACCGCCGTCCGTTCGACAACGGCGGCACCTCGGCGTTCAATACGATGGGCGGCGTCGGGCAGAACGAATACACCATCGATGGCATGACGGTAACCGGCACCGGACGCCGCGTGGGCTACGTGCCTCCCTCCGACGCCATCACGGAATTCAAAGTGGAGACGTCGAATTTCGACGCTTCGCAAGGCTTCACCTCCGGCGCGGCGATCAACGTCAGTTCGCGCGGCGGCACGAACAAGCTGCATGGCTCGCTCTTCAACCAGCATTGGCAGCAGCGCTGGAACGCCACGGGCCATTTTCAACGTGAGAGCTTCGATGCCCGCGCTCGCGCCGGCACCCTCAAAGCGAACGAGCAGAAGCAGGCCACCGGCCGCTCCAATAACTACGGCCTGATGGCCGCCGGACCCGTTTGGATCCCCAAGATCTACGACGGCCGCAACAAGATGTTCTGGTCGTTCACCTGGAACGGCATCCGGCAATCGAAGGCCGAAACCACTGACGGCGAGTTGAACCGTACTGTGCCCACACTGGCGATGCGGCAAGGCGACTTCTCCGAACTTTTGAACGCCCCCAACGGCGCGCAGCGCTTCACCATCTACGACCCGCGCAGCGCCCGGCCCGGCCCCAACAATACGGTGGTACGCACGCCCTTCCCGGGCAACAAAGGCATCCCGGCGTTGAACCCCATGTACGACTTCTA
>JAYVRS010000024.1:0-2705 GCA_043776185.1 Bryobacteraceae bacterium
GCTGAGTCCGGCGGCGCACCCAGCCCCTTGGCCTCGGAGGTCTTCCAGACGTGGACATGTTGCACTTTGCCGATGAGGCCGCTGCCGATAAGCTCGACGGCGCGGCGGTAGTTGGGGAGGTCGTTGTGAATGTGATTGCCCATTTGTGTGACGCGGTTGAAGCGGCGAGCAGCTTTCACCATGGCGCGGCCCTCGCCGATGGAGTAGCTGAGGGGTTTCTCAACGAAGACGTCTTTGCCGGCTTGGCAGGCCTGGACGGTTGGCATGGCATGCCAATGGTCGGGCGTCGCGATGCAGACAGCGTCGATCTCCTTGGAGTCGAGCAGTTTGCGGAAGTCGGTGTAGGCGGCGGGAGCCTGCCCGCGGCTGTCCTTGACGATGGCACCGGCCTCGGCCAGGTGTCCGGCGTCTAAGTCACAAAGGGCGACGACGTTGACATCGGGATGGCGCAGAAAGCCCTTGAGCCGGCCGGTTCCCATGCCGCCCAGTCCGATGAAGCCCATGTGGATGCGGTCACTGGGGGCGGCCAACGCGGCAAGCCCGCTGGCGGAGGTGGCGAGAAAAATGCGTCGGTTCACCGAGACATCGTATCAAGTCTGCGGGTTTACCATATGAGGCTACCAACTGTGACAACGTGTGTCGCCGGGATACAGGTGGGCGTCCGGCCGGGGACTAAGTCTTTTATTTTCTTTGGCTGGAAATGGCCAGCCAAGTGCATTGAATAGCGTTGAAGCATGTTCCGTTTGACCAGAATTGCGTTTTTGTGTGCCTGCCTGGCGATTTCCGCCTCGGCCACGACGCTCGAACTATTGGGTTTTGACGGCCTCATCGACAAAGCCACGCACGTGGTGCGGGGCAGGATCGGCAGTTGCGAAGGGGCTTACCGCGGCTCGATTATCTATACGCAGTGTTCGGTGGAGATCCTAGAAACGCTCAAGGGGACCCCCGCGACCCAGACGCGTGTATCCGTTCCCGGTGGCCGAGTGGGCCGCATTCGGCAATCGATTGCTGGCGCGCCGCAGTTCCGCGTGGGCTCCGAATACGTCTTGTTTCTGTGGACCAGCCCGAGTGGCTTCACCCAGGTGATGGGTCTTTCGCAAGGCAAGTTCGAGGTGCAAGGTTCGGGTGCCACTCAAACTGCGGTACGGGCGGCGGTGGCTGACGTGACGATGCTGGATGGTATGGGGCAACCGGTGCAGGATGCTGGTGTCCAAATGACCGTGGCCCGCCTGCGGCAGTTGGTGGCGTCTCGCCTGGACCAGAGCGTGCCGAAGTGAAAAAGCTGTTCTCAGCGATGTTGGTGGCGGCGACGCTGGCCTCTGCACATTACTCCTTCGTGGCGTACAATACGCGCAACGGCACGTTCAATCCGGTGTCGCGTAAGTTCGACTTGGCAGCTCTGCCTGCCCGGACCGTGCAGTTCTTTATTTCCGATGCGGGGCCTCAGTTGCTTCCCGGCGACTCGCTAGTGTCACTGCATAGCCAGATCCGGTTGGCGGCTAAGGTTTGGAACGATGTCGATAGCTCCGACCTGCGAATTGCCTTTGGGGGCCTTCGTTCCGCGAATGCCCTCGCGTCGTCGGCGCCCTCCATCGAAGTGATCTTCGACGATCTGCCGCCCGGCACACTGGCTTATGGCGGCCCGCAAGTCTCAGACGACGGCGGCGCGAACTCAACCCAAACTTCGATCCCAATTCTCCGTTCGGTAGTCGTGTTGCCCCGCAACTTCGCGAACGTGCAAAGCTCGCCTTGCCCATGTCCTTCGTATAGCGAAGGCTTCTTCGGGACGCTGGTCCACGAGTTCGGCCATGCGCTCGGGCTGCAACACAGCATGACCTCGGGCGTGATGTCGACTTCGCGAACGCGAGGCGTCACCAAGAGCCGGCCGCTGGCTCCAGACGACATTGCCGGTGTCTCCAGCCTTTATCCGACGCGGACTTTTCAGGCCAATTTCGGCAACATCACCGGACGGGTGACCGTGCAGGGCTCGGGGTTGGCTTATGCCTCGGTAGTGGCGATGGCCCCGTCGGGCGCGGCCGTAAGCGCGGTGACGAATCCCGATGGCAGCTATCGTATCGATGGCATCCCGCCCGGCCAATACCTGGTTTACGCGCAACCTCTGCCGCCGCCGCAGGGCAATGAGGACTTCCCTGGTGGCATGATTGCGGCTCTCGACGCCGACCGGCGCAACATTGACTTCGGCGGCTACTTCGACACGCAGTTCTACCCCGGCAATCGCGACTTTAACTTCGCCGCTCCGGTCTCGGTGCGCGCGGCCGGGCTGGCGGAGAACATCAACTTCAACGTGACGCGTCGGAATGGCATCACGCTTCACAGCTTGCAGACCTACAGTTTTCCTGGCCAAGTGGCGGTGCAACCCGGTTTCGTCAATACGAATGGCGGCCGCAACTTCATCATTGCCTTTGGCGGCGGACTGAACCCCAACAATCAGTTGGCGCCCGGATTGCAAATTCGCGCGGTGGGCGGTGCCGCCAGTGTGGCCACGGCCAAGTCTTACGCGCCGGACGCCCGCTTCGTGCAAATGGACCTCGCCTTTAACCCCTTTGCGAACGAAGGCGCCAATCATCTTGTCTTCCAGACCCCGAACGAGGTCTACGTTCAGCCCTCCGCTTTCTGGCTGGTGCAACGGCAGCCTCCCCAGATTTCGAGCGTCAACCCCGTCACCGACAACGGCGTGCGCCTGT
>JAYVRS010000025.1:0-2704 GCA_043776185.1 Bryobacteraceae bacterium
CCGCTGGGTTTGCCTCAAAGATGCGGGTCCGCGCCGACGCTGTTTTGGAAACGAAGGAATGTTTTTTCGGAGGCGCAATCGCGAATCCCATCGCCGTGGCGCGGGACCAGCGGTAGTGACGTTCGGCGGTCCATTGACCTGCCGGCACCGTGACGATTCGTGCCGAACCCGGGTCGGCAGTAGACTCGCTTCGGTCGGTGCTTGATTAATTCGCCGGTAGCTTGGCGGTCCAGATGTTGCCGGTCTCCTCACCGAGCGCGAAGACGATCTTGTCGCGCGCGATGGCGGGGCGGCTCATGCCGGTATTGCCGAACTTCATCATCGAGCGGCGGGCGCCGCGGAACATGCGCACTTCGAAGGCCTCGCCCACCCGGCGTTTGGTAGCCGGATCGAGCTTACAGGCCCAGATGCCGCGCTGCCCGTCGCGATCGGCGAGCCAGTAGAGCATATTGCCGTCGGGCGACCACCCGGGATCGCGGTCGAGCGCCTTGCCATCGGTGATGGGGATCCAGTCCGACTGCGGCGTCACTTGGCCGAAGCGGAACGGGGCGATGAACAATTGGCGGGTGAGTTCCGAGTTTCGAGCGTGGACGGCGATCCACTCCTCGTTGGGAGAAAATTGCAGAGACAATAGCTGCCAAGCGGGGTGCTCAATAAACAGCTTCTGTTCGCCGCTACCCAAGCTCAACGCTTTAAGCTGGAGTCCGTTGGGACCATCCGAGATAACAAAGTTTCCCAGTCGGCTCAAACCCCATGGCCCGTTGTCTGACTTGACTGCCACCTCACGGAGGCCGCCATCGGCGAGGCTAACGACGCCGTAACTCCAGGGATCTCCCCTCTTCGGGCGGGCCTTCGTAAAACCAGCGAAGCGGCCGTCCGCCGTGATTTGCGGCCATTGGTAATGGGTGGTGCCCGGTGAGAGCTTCCGTAGTTTCCCGGTCGTCATGTCGCGCAGCCAAAGCCCCACGGCTCCGTCGCGCCGGGAATTGAAAACCAACTTGGTGCCATCGGCAGAGATGGCTGCCGTATCATCCTCGGCCGGGTCGTCCGTGAGGCGCTGTAGTTCTCCGGTTACTTTGCCACGGGAGGTGTCCGCGGGCAACATCCACAAATCAGAACCAAACTGAGTGCTGGCGACGGCGAGTGTTCCGTCAAGCGCGGCCGTCGGATGTTCCTCACGGCCGGTGCCAGACGTGATCTGTTCAGCCTTGCCGGATACCGCGCCGGAGTCTCTATCCAAGCGGACTCGCCACAAATGGAGGTTGCCCGCCTGGGATGCGGAGAAGATCACCCAATCTCCCAGCCAAACAGCCGGGCTCGGCCGGTAAGCGCCGAGCTTCGCCTCATCGAGTAGATGATCGAGGCCCGTCTGTTTCGGTTCCGCGCCATCGGGAGTCGTCAGCCACCAGGTACGTACGTTACCCTTTCTCCCCAACAGAAGCACCCAAAGGCTATCCGGCGACCAAAGAGGCGAGGCGGCATCACTAAAACGTGCGGCAAGTCTGCGAGGCGTGCCGCCTGTGGCGGGCATCACCCATACTTCGCGATTCGACGTACCCGAAGCCACCCCCGCTGCCGAGACTTGATACGCCAGCCACTTCCCGTCGGGCGAAAACCGGGGCCGCGAGCCGCGTGGCACCAACTGCCGGGGTTCGCCACCGAGCGCGGGCACGACCAAGATCCCGCCCCGCGATGACGCATAGGCCACGCGACTGCCGTCCGCAGAGAACGCCGGTTCGCTTTCGTCGTCCGCACCCTTCGTCAATCGCACCGGATCACCGCCGCCCATATGCTGCACCCAGATATCCAGGTTGTCGCCGTTGGTGGCGCGGTCCGACGCGTAGGCGAGGAGCTTGCCGTCGGGCGAAAGCGCGGGCGTGGTGTTCAGGCCAGAGTCGGCAGTGACGCGGGTGAGGGCGAGCGGCCCATTGGCCACCGGCGGCGTTTGCGGCTTCAACCAGACCGCGCCCGCGATGGCCACCACGCCCGCCGCCGCCGCCATCCACGGCCAGAGCTTCCTCGCCGGGGCCGGCTTCGGCGCGGCATCGAGCCTGCCAGACTCCGAGTCCTCGCGCACGTCCTCGAGTGCCAGCTTCACGTCATCCATGTGTTGGATGCGCTTTTCGCGATCCTTGCGGAGGCAGCGGCGCAGGATCTTGTCGAGTTCGGCGGGAATGTTTTCCACCGGCTTCGGCTCTTCCTTCAAGATTGCCGACACCGTGGCGACCCGCGTATCGCCCACGAAAGCCTTACGGCCCGTAAGCATTTCGTAGAGCACGGTGCCGAAGCTGAAGATGTCGGTGCGCGCATCGAGCTTGCGCCCTTCGGCCTGCTCCGGCGACATATAGGCCGTGGTGCCCAGAATCGTGCCTTCTTCCGTCACGACTCGCAGAGTGCGCGTGGCCTCGTCGGCCGAGATCTCGGCCTTTTCGGTGAGCTTGGCGAGGCCGAAGTCGAGAATTTTCACTTGGCCTTCGTCGCCGACCATGATGTTCGAGGGCTTCAGATCGCGATGAACGATGCCTGCCGAATGGGCACGTCGCAGGCCTTCGGCGATCTGGATGGCGATGCGGAGGGCTTCGTTGAGGCGCATGCCCTGACGCGGAATGCGGGCATCGAGCGTCGCGCCGGGGACGTACTCCATCACCATAAAGTCGACACCGTCGGCTTGGCCGATATCGTAGATGGTGACGATGTTGGGGTG
>JAYVRS010000026.1:0-2701 GCA_043776185.1 Bryobacteraceae bacterium
AACGGTCGTAGCTGGTGATCTCCTGGCTGGAGGACTTGCCGGTTTCGAGTAGAGAAGTGGTGGTCTTTCGGACGCGGAGGTCAATGGCACTGGCGCGGAGTTGGGCAATCGCGGCGGGACAAACTTCGCTGGTCACGCAAGCTCGTTCTTCCCAGAGCATTTCGGTGGAGAGGGCAGCGGCAGAAGGCGTAGCGCCCAGTTTCCACTGCTCAACCTTATACTCGCGGCCTTCGCGGGCGCTAGGAAAGTAGTTGGCATCGAAGTAAGTGTCCGGATTCCCAGTGGATCCATAGAAATAGTGCTTTTCGGTCTGTCGAGAGACCGCACCGGCATCCTGCTGATTCACCTCGACTGTGGTGCACCACGGCTCCGGGGCGCAGCCGGCGGCCGATTCGGTCGCCACATAGGTGGTTTGCCCCTCAATAAGTTGGGCCGTTTGGTAAACAATCCGCTTTGTCACGCGCCGGTAGATCATAGGGTTGGAGCCGGAAGGATAGACGAGACCATTGTTGGTGGTACCGGGGCCGGGAGCCCACTCATAGCCGAAGCCGCCTCCGGTGGGGAGCGTGGCGCGGATGAGTTCGCCGAATTTGTTGTAACGGAAGTCGTAGCGGCGACCATCAGGAAGCTCAACGAACGAGACCACACGGGCATTGAACTTGGTTTGCGTGCTGCCATTCAAGCCAAACAACTGCGAATAAGTTTCGAGCGCAGGACCAGTGTAGTTGGGGCAAGCAAGCTGGTCGGCGGGCAGCGCGGCCTCGGCAGGGTTCAGTAGGCAATAGTGAACCTTGACGGCGCGATTTGTTCCATTGTAGGCGGGGAAAGTAATCTCATCATAGATATCTTTCTGGGTTGGCGCTCCGCTGGGAGTGAGAATCACTTGCTCGTAGGCAATGGTAACTTGCCTGCCCACGGAATCGCGCATGCGAGTAAGGCGTGAGTAAATATCGTAGTCAAAATCCGTAAGGTTTCCATTGCGATCACGAATTTGTTTGAGCGAGAGGTTGGTGAACTTGTAGCGGCTTCCATCCTTTAGAAATAGAAAGGCATCGCCGCCACCGCCGCTAGTGACCGGCGGCGCGTTGTTGTAGCTGGTGCCATCGGTGAGATCGCTGCCGAGTACCAAGGTAGCAAAGCTGCCGTCACGAGTAACCCATACCCGGCCGCGGCTTTGGGTGGCGACCGATTGACAGGAGGGAGGGAGCCCAGTACTCCCGTTGTCGATCGGATCGGTGATCTGAGGATAGCCGCCAGTTTTGGCGTCGACAAACTCCATCTCGGTGCCATCGCCGCGTTGGAACGTAATGCGAGTGAGCGTCTCTTTGTACATGAATGAATTGGGCCCGCCGCCGCAGGCCGCGAGATTACGACCGGTCTCACGAAAAAGCAGGCGGCCAGGATTTCGGTAGCCACGCAAAGTGGCGGCAAAGTTGGTTTCGTCCTGGGATAGAGGATAGCGGATGACCGCTCCATTGTCGTCCGCCACGGAGACAATCCACTTCCGCTCAATCGGTAGCACCAAAGGTATCTCACTTCCGCCACGCCCCTTCAACTGAACGAGCGGCAAGATGAAATTCAATCCCCCGTTGAACAGATTCACGGTCTCAAAGCCATTAAGAGCATAAGTTCCCGCAGGAGCGCCTTGCGCCAACGATGGAGGCGTGCTGCCATCGACGGGCGAGCCCGGGACTACTGGCGTCTGAGCGAGGGCATATCCCGCAATGAGGGTGATTAGGCAAGCGATTTTGAATGTCGGCGTCATAGGATTACTTCCGGTTGGGATCGATCGTGATCGACAGGGAGATTGAGGGCTGACTTCTTAGTCGAAGCGCGTAGGTTCCGGGAGGCAACTCGATCTGATCACTCGCATGACGGACTTTGTCGAGATCGAGCGAGATGGTTTTGCGTGCTGCGCCGCGGTCGTCCACAATGTCGAAGTCGCTAGTCCGGCTGGAGGAGGAGATGTTGGAGAGTACCAACCGGAATGTTCCGGGTTTTCGAATCAGGATGGAAGGATGGAAGCCTTGATGGGTCAATGTAATCACCTCGACTTCTAGGTTCGATAGGCGCTGTGCCTGGGCAGAAAGGCTGGGGGCGAGACTATAGAGAAGCGCAACAAGCGGCAGCAGGTTCATTGGGAATGGCGCGATGGCGAGGGGACGGATCAGGTAGTGTTTCATCTCAATTTCCTTAAACTAAACTGGACGCGACCGGTCGCATTGTGGAGTGGGGGTGGAGCTTGGAGGCAGTGGGAAATGCATGGTCACCTGGCTTCCTCGCGAATGGAAAGGCGCAGGACCTTGGGGGCTTCGCCGATTTTGGAGTCGGTGAGTTTGTCGAAGGGGCTGGCGAGGCGTTGGCCGGGAGCGCCGTGGTCAATCTTGTAGCGGCCGCTGTCGAGGACGGGGGTGTAGGCGATGCCGAAGGGCACAATGACCCGGTAGACGTGGCCGTTGGGGCCTTTGATGGGCGGGTAGGCGTGGACGCTGGCTCCCGAAGGGGCCTTGACGCCGATGTCGAGGCCGGGGTGGTTGGGGTCCTTTTTGAGGAAGCCGTGGGGGTCGTCCACCTGCACGTAGAGGGAAGTGCCGCGGTCGAGGGCGAGGTCGAGGTCGGGCGGGGCGGCGACGCCGGCCGGCGTTACGTTGAGGGCCGGTGGCTTGACGCCCCAGATGCACGGATTGAGGTAGTCGCTGTT
>JAYVRS010000027.1:0-2698 GCA_043776185.1 Bryobacteraceae bacterium
GCCGCCGTCGTCGACAAAATGGTGGCCCGCAACACCGGCCCCTTAACGAATTTTTCAGTGGCGGAAATCTATCGGGCCGTCATGCTCGAAATGCGCCGCATTCAAGAAGTACGCGCCACTCAAGTGGCAAAAGGAAACGAGAGCTAAATGTTAGTGGTGATGAACCAGGGGGCCACCGACGCCCAAGTGAGTGAAGTGATTCAGCAGTTGGAAACGCTGAAGTTTAAGGTGAATCGCGTCGACGGCGTCACGCACACAGTGCTGGCCGGCGTGGGCCCCGCCGATGGGCTCGAACCCTCCCACTTTGAAGTGATGCCCGGCGTCAAGGAGTGCCACCTCATCGTGTCGCCTTATAAGCTGGCGGCTAAGGCCTTCCGCCCCGAAGGCACCATCATTACGGTGGGCAAAGTCGCTATCGGCGGCAACGAAGTCATCGCCATGGGCGGGCCTTGCAGCGTCGAAAACAAGGATCAGATTGAGCGCGCCGCAGCCATCGTCGCGGACGCCGGTGGCAAGGTGCTTCGGGGCGGGGCATTCAAGCCGCGCAGCTCGCCCTATAGCTTCCAGGGCATGGGCGAAGAGGGCTTGCAGATCATGCGCGCCGCCGCCGACAAATACGGCCTCATCGTCATCAGCGAAGTGATGGATTCGTCGCAGATTCCGCTCATGCTCCAATACGTGGACATCCTCCAAATCGGTGCGCGCAACATGCAGAACTTCAACCTGCTGAAGGATCTGGGCCGCATCCACAAGCCCGTGCTGTTGAAGCGCGGCATCGCCGCCACCATTGAAGAAGTACTGCTTTCGGCCGAATACGTCATGGCCGGCGGCAACCTCGAAGTCATCTTATGCGAACGCGGCATTCGCACCTTCGAAACCTTCACCCGCAACACCATGGACATCTCCGCGATCCCCGTCTTGAAGAGCCTGTCCCATCTGCCCGTCGTGGCAGACCCGTCGCACGGCGTCGGCAAGCGCAGCCTCGTCCTACCCATGGCCTTAGCCTCGGTCGCCGCCGGCGCCGACGGCATCCTCGTCGAAGTCCACCACGATCCCGATCGCGCCGCCAGCGATGGCGCGCAGACCTTGAAGCCCGAGCAGTTCAACGACATGATGCATAAGCTAAAGCTGATCGCGACCGCCGTCAGCCGGAGCATCTAGTGCCCCGACCGGCTGCTGTCCCTCTTTCGCTAAACCGAACACCAGCCCACGGCGCAAGCCGTGGGGCACATTCCAGAGCGTCATGATCCCCCGGCCCGCCCCGCCAACCATCGCCATCATCGGCGTAGGACTCATCGGTGGCTCCTTCGCCCTCGCCCTCCGCGCCGCCGGCTTCGAAGGACGCATCCTAGGCGTCAGCAGCTCATCCAAAGCCCTCGAACGAGGCGTCATCCAAAAAGGCGGCACCCTCAAAGAAATCGTCCCCCAAGCCGACATCGTCTTTCTCTCGCAGCCCATCGGCGCGATTTTGGAAACGATCGATCAACTAGCTCCCCTGCTGAAGCCCGGCGCCCTGGTCACCGACGCCGGCAGTACCAAACGACTCATCGTCGAACGCGCCGCGCACCTGCCCCGCTTTGTCGGCGGCCACCCTATGGCGGGTAAGGAGAGCCAGGGCGTCGAGTCCGCCGATGCCCAGCTTTTCGCCGGACGCTCCTGGATCCTCACCGGCGATCCCGGCCCCGAATTCGTCCAATGGCTGGAACGCATCGGCGCGCGAATCGTGTACCTCTCGCCCGAAGAGCACGACGCGCAAGTGGCCCTTAGCTCACACCTCCCCCAACTCCTTTCCACCGCCCTGGCCAGCATGCTGCAGGGCCGCGTCGGAACTTCCACCGCCGGCCCGGGTTTAGAGAGCATGACCCGTTTGGCGCTCAGCTCGCACCACCTGTGGCGCGACATTCTGGCTACCAACCAACCGGCCATCGCGGCCGCTCTGGCCGAGTTTGCGGGCACTTTGGATGAGGTCCGCCACGAACTGCAACGCGGCGAACTCGAAGCCAGATTTGTAAAAGCTCGCGAATTGGCCTCGGCGATCCGTCAAAAATAAAGTGGACTACGCTACATTGGGTGAAGAACATGCTTAAGCGTCTTATCGTTAGTTTGGGAATCCTTGCCGCCAGCGCCCGCGCGCAAGACACCACCGTCCGTTTCAAAACCAATCTCGGCGACATCGACGTCCTGATGTTGCGCGATTCGGCCCCTCTTACGGTCACCAATTTCCTGGGCTACGTCACGCGCGGCGATTACACGAACACCGTCTTTCATCGCTCCGTACCCGGCTTCATCGTCCAAGGCGGCGGCTTCAATACTTCACTGGGCAGAATCAATGAACTCTCCAGCGTACGCAATGAGTACCGCGAATCCAACTTGCGCGGCACCGTGGCCATGGCCAAACTGGGCACTAGTGCCAACAGCGCCACCAACCAATGGTTCTTCAACCTCGCCAACAATTCCGCCAACCTCAACAATCAGAATGGCGGCTTCACCGTCTTTGGCCGCGTCGTTAACTCCGCGGGGCTCGGCATCATGGATCGTATCGCCAGCGTACCGCTCTACAACTTAGGCGGAGCCTTCGATGCCATCCCACTCCAAAACTACCGCGCCGGCCAGCAGCCCACCACTTCCAACTACATCGTGGTGCAGTCCATCACCGTGCTCGGAGCCGCCACCTTCGTCCCCACCATCAACGACGGCG
>JAYVRS010000028.1:0-2697 GCA_043776185.1 Bryobacteraceae bacterium
GGCCGGCTCCGTCATTTGACTTACCCGGAGGCCGGCGGAAATACCATGACGCAAGGCGACATCGGCGGCTATTTCTATGACGCCAACGGTAACGTTACGATTAAGTTTGACGCCCGCTATTACACCTCTTACGCTTACGACGCCCTCGACCGTCTAACCAGCAAAACGTTTAGCCCCGCTTCCACGGCCCCCGCGATCTCCGCCATCTCCTATTGCTATGACGATGCCGCTGCTTGTGGTGGCGCAACGGTCGCGAATAGTAGGGGGCGCCTAGTCAACTCGGCGAATGGCGCCGGCAGCACCCGTTACAATAACTACGACCTTCTGGGCCGCGTCACGTCCAGTACGCAGGTCGTCGCGGGCACTGGCGGCGGTACCTTCAATTTCAGTAACTACAGTTACGATCTGGCCGGGAACCTGACTTCGATGACTTACCCATCGGGACGCGTCGTCCAAACCGCCTATGACGCCGCCGGCCGCGTATCAACCGTCTCAAACCCCGCCAACCAGACCCGCTTCGCCGAAGTGACGTCCTATGCGGAGCACGGTGCCATTCAGGTGTTGAAGCTCGGCGGTCTGCTGACCGGCACCGAGGCGGCTAACGAAACCTGGACTTACAACAACCGTTTGCAACCCATCGAAACCAGGGTCCGCACGGGCAGCAGTACCCTCAATCTCTCTCGGCTGGAATATTTCTACTGCCCCGCTCAACTCGCTTCGTGTACCAGTAACAATGGCAATCTTCGCTTCCAGCGCATCAGTAACGAAGCCGTGGGCAGCGAACCGGTCTGGAGCGCCCTTCAGCAATACGTCTACGACCCACTGAATCGCCTCACCACCTTTACGGAGGGCGCCGCGACCGAGACCAACAATTACGATGCGTGGGGCAACCGCTGGGCAACGGTAAGTGGACTCACGCCGAGTCCACTTACCCCCGCCGATGCCTCGTGGTTCAGCCCGGGGAACAACCGCCTATCGAACCTGGGTTATGATGAGCTCGGTAACCAAACCCAGGTGAATCCCTATACCCTCACTTACGACGCCGACGGTCGCGTGACGAGCGTCACCAGCGCCTCGAACGGCAGCGCCGCTTATGCCTACGACGCCGACGGGCGTCGCGTCACTAAGACCATCGGGACCAATGTTACTGCCTTCGTCTACGATGCCTTTGGCCAACTGACGGCGGAGTACGGGGCCGGCACAGGGCCGGCGGGCTTGCAGTTCCAGATGGTGGACCACTTGGGCAGCACGCGCGTGGTCACCGATGCGGCGGGCGCGGTAATCCGCCGCCACGACTACCGCCCCTTCGGCGAGGATTTGACGGGGGTAAGCGGACGGTCCAGTAAGTATGGGGATACGCTCAATGTGCTTCGCTTTACCGGCAAGGAACGGGATGCTGAGACGGGCCTAGATTATTTTGGGGCGAGATATATGTCGAGCGCTCAGGGGAGGTTCACCAGCATAGACCCCAAGGGATTCTCTATGCGTACGATTTCCAATCCACAGAAGTGGAACAAGTACGCCTACGTACTGAACAATCCGCTGGCACTCGTTGATCCCGACGGGATGGAGGAGGTGAAGATCCAGTTTAGAGCCTTCATTCCTCAAGCCAACGTTGGCGGTTTCCGTGGCGACAATCGAAGCTTCAGTTCAAGGCCGACGGAAAGTTCACGTGTCTCAGTCTCGATGAGGATTGAAACTGATCCTGTCAAGAACGGCGGACATCCCTTGATAGGAACGCCTCAGGTCAACGTGCAATCCACACACAACAACTTCACGGGTGGTGAAAGAACGTCCACAGGGCCGCAGACTCCTCAAGTCACTGCCACTCAAGGCAAGGATGGAACCGTCACCGTCAATGTCCAAGAAAATATGAGGAACCCTTACCAACCCTTCGGCCAAGGAATCGCATCGAACGTAAACATTAACGTTAATGAGAGCGGCACACATGCGTCGGTGACCGGGACCGTATCTGGTGCGCCATCGTTCGAAGCGAATTTTACAACCCAGGGCGGAACAACGACGAACCTCCCGATCCAAAGTGCGCCGCAAGGCACCGCTGGGTTCATCATCGGCTTGCAGCAGACTAACCCAGTCAACAAAAGGATCGAACTGAAAAAGGATGATCCTCAATGAGAGGTTTGTCGATCTGCTTGCTGGTTGCTGGTGCCATCTGGGCGCTTGTTGTCGCATGGCTTTACTTGACTCTTAGCGGCATTGCTGAACCGATTTCGATGGGATATGTAGTGGTTTATTACGGCGGGTTGCTGCTAGGGCCTCTCGCCCTGATTTTAGGGCCAATACTCGTCCTGAATGGAACCTACGCCAAACTGGGCGCAATATTGGCGATTCTCGCTTGCGCCGTGATGACGCTCTTCGTCTTCTACCAGACGGCGCAGGCGATGCACGTTGAGCCGTTACAGGTGAAACCGCCGTATGCACTCTATGCGGCTGTTGTAATTCTCGTCATTCTTGCGGATGCGGCGGCTGTTAAACTCTATCGGCTGTCCGCAGTGAACTGAGCGTGCCATGCACAGGGGGAGAGCCCAATTGGTGCTAGAGCCCAATTGGTGCGAGAGCCCAATTGGTGCCAGGCATAACTAGGGGAGGAGCAAAGCCTCAATCCGGAAGGGCAAGCGGGGGCATGGCAGCCGCAAGGCCGTCAGAACTGCCACAAAACTGAGCCACAGGGTTACA
>JAYVRS010000029.1:0-2697 GCA_043776185.1 Bryobacteraceae bacterium
GGCGCCCTCTCGCTCGACGCCATGCGCCGCATCGGCTTCCCCTGGAGCGAGCCGCTCGTGCAGCGCACCTGCGCCTCAGTCGGTGGAACGCTCGCCGCCGCGCGACATGCCTTGGCTAACGGCTGGAGCGGCACCCTCGCTGGTGGCACCCATCACGCCTTCTTTGCCGAAGGCTCGGGCTACTGCATCTTCAACGACGTGGTGGTCGCCATCAAGACCCTGCGCGCCGAGCGGCTGATCGGCCGCGCTGCGGTCATCGACCTGGACGTTCACCAAGGCGACGGCACCGCGCTGATGCTACAGGGCGATCCGCTCTCCTACACGCTCTCCGCGCACGGGCGGCATAACTTTCCGTTTCGTAAGCAGCAGAGTACCGTGGATATTGAGTTTGACGATGGCACCGGCGACGCCGAGTATCTGGCCAGGGTCGCGGACGCCCTGCCAGCCGTCTTCGCCTTTCGGCCGGATATCGTCTTCTACCAAGCCGGCGTCGATGCGCTAGCCACCGACGCGCTGGGCCGTCTGTCGCTCACTCTCCAAGGCATGGCCGCGCGCGATACGCTCGTGCTCGATGGAATCCGCCGCGCCGGCGTGCCGTTAGTCATCACCCTGGGCGGCGGCTATTCGAACCCCATCGAACACACGGTCAACGCCCACGAGCGAACCTTTCGCCTCGCGAGTACGCTCAAGACTTCTGCGCTTCCATGTAGGTCCGGAGCACCGCGTTGATGCGCGTCTGATAGCCTTTCTGTTGCCGCAGCCAGCCCAGCAGGTCGCTATCCAGCCGGATGGTGACCGTTTGCTTTGCCCTCGGTAGGACGATTTTTGCTTGCTTCCAGAAGTCCACGTCCGTCGGACGCGCCTCTGGGTCTGCCTTGACGGCGCTCGCAATGCCTTTGTCGCTCAAGGCGCGCAAACGCTTCCAATCCGTGGCCACACCCTTAACTGATGCTTTGCCAGTAAGCTGCTCTTTCATGCCGTTCTGCCCTCCATGCCGAAATCACCCGCCGTTCGTTTTCTGATAGATCCGTGTAGATCAACGTGATCTCAAGACCGTTTACAAGTCCGATGGCGTAGACTCGAGTTTCATCATAGTCAAACCTCTCATCCAGCCTCTCCAGGGTGGGACCATCGAAAATCCAGATCGCATCCTCGAAGGCGATTCCGTGACGCGCAAGATTGCTCCGGTTCTTTCGTTGGTCCCAAACGTACTTCATCGCTACACATTTACATTATGTATTTACGCGAAGCTGCGTGCAACTGGGGGGGGCCGTCTTAGTCGTCGTCACCTGCGGCAAGGCCGTCGGCGCCATAATCATAATGACGAGACATGAGCATTCAATACACGGTGGGCTTTTGAGCGTGGGGCCGTCAAGTCTCTGAAAATGTCCAATGATGTTGCCTTTTTTCGTACCCATCGGTTTGCGTCACCGAAGTCATCTTGTGCTGTATGGGGAGAACTCAGACGGCGAAGTTCAACTTGGTCTATGTTCACTCTCACGCCATAATCACTGCTAACCGGGACCTTTCCCATTACAGGCACTGTCAGGCCATAGACTTGAAGTTGCGACGCAATGAGGCACAACCACGACGGCTACCCAGAAATCATCGACGCTTACGAGCGTGAGGGTCACTACTTCGGCGTTGTCCGCGTCGTCCTGGCGGACGGAACATCGACAGTGGAGTTCGGGGTATCTATGTCTGAATATTTTGGTCTGAAGAGGATTTTGAATGCTCGGCCGTTCGAAAACTTGCCGGGCGTAGGATACAGGTATTTCTTCACTGGATCGTTTGCGGGGGCGGTGAAACCCGGCCAGGACGTATTCGACTTTGGCGTCCGCGTTGAGCAGGGATCGACGGCGAAGAAGTTTCAATTCAGCGGTCCGAAATCGCTACTAGCGAACCTGCTTTGGTTCACTGAGTTGAAGATCATCGAAGAGACGCTTGGTCTCAAGAAGTTATAGCTAAGGCACAGTGTCCACGTCCCTGATTTAGCGACCCGTCAATTGGGAACCCGTTCGCCCGCTGCCGGGCACGTTGCGCAAAGGACTCTTTGTGAAACGCGGACGTCCCAGTGAGCAGTTGATTGGGATAGCATCTGATCAACGGCGCATGGGGCAAAAAATGGCCCGGCACCCCGGTGAGTTCACCCCGCCTACGTCCACGACTCTCTCACGGGCGCCCTCTCGCTCGACGCCATGCGCCGCATCGGCTTCCCCTGGAGTGAGCCGCTCGTGCAGTGCACCTGCGCCTCAGTCGGTGAAACGCTCGCCGCCGCGCGACATACTTTTGGCCCATGACTGGAGCGGCACCCTCGCCAGTGGCACCCATCCCGCTTTCTTTGCCGAAGGCTCGGGCTACTGCTTCTTCAACGACATGGTGATCGCCATTATGACCCTGCGCGTCGAGGGGCTGATCTGCCGCGCCGCGATCTCACCTTACCGAATAGTCCGGCTGCGCGGCAATCCCGCCAAGCCCACAGCCCTCATGCATTGCCCGACTCCTCGATACCGCGGAGCGTCCACCGATCAACGCGAAGCACCATGCTTCACTAACAACCGAGCCACCTCGTCCCGTCTGCAGTTAATAGCCCGCTGCAAAGGCGTATCGCCTTTGCGTTCCGCCGCGTTGATCGCTGCGCCGAACTCGAGTAACGCGCGGGCGATTTCCACGTGACCTCGCCTCGCCGCCATATGC
>JAYVRS010000030.1:0-2690 GCA_043776185.1 Bryobacteraceae bacterium
TGGCCGATCCCGTTTTCCTTATCGAGGCCGAATCTGGTTCGCTTTCGCTGCGGCTCACCAACTCGCCTGCGCGAGGCTTCATGTTGAATAGGCAATTACTACATGGTGAACTCCCTTCAGTTCACTAGATCTGCCAGACTTATCCTGGCGCACCGACCGTCAGGGAGCGGGCCATGCGACCAGCGCTCGACCTTGGCCGTTTGCTAGCCTACGGCGAGCCAGGAGCTAGTAACTCGCCCCCTCTCTGACGTTAGTCACCATGAGTTGTGGAAGTTGTGTATTTAAGCGACTTAAAACCCCTCGGCCGAACCCGCCAAACATTTATACCCCTAAATGGAGTAATAAGAAAATATTTTTTGCGGCCACTTCACTGGAGAACATTCATCCATCTCACCCCTCCAATGAGGGTACCAAGTACCCGCGCTAGGACCCCTCTCGCGCCGCATGTGTTCAAGCCAACAAAGCCCAATCGGTGTTACCGACCATCCCCCCATTGAACCAGTCCACGTTCAGGCTGACTGCGCGGGACAGACTGAGAACAAAGAGCGGGAACCACTCCCCCTGTGCTGCGGACCGACTGGTTCTTATAGGCGAACTTAGTAAGGTACTGGAAGTTATGAGAGATTCATCCAACTCCCCCCGTTTGAGTCAAGATGAAACCCTCCCGCCGACTATTCCTACACTCAGATCCATGCGCAAATGCGCGCTTTGGGGCGCGCTCTGCCCTCATTCGGCATTGACAGAATCCCTAAGTGTAAATAGAATCCTTGTAGTTCTCTAATGCCCGACTCGGAGGAGTTATACAGTGTTTAACCGACTTTTGCAGCTCAATGCCGTAGCCACGGCGCTGCTCATCCTGGGTCCGGTATCCGCTAGCGCGACTATCTTCTCCGGCGATCCTTTTTCTGATGGATGGCTGGCGGGTGGCCTTTCTAATCAGGCCGGCACGTTTGCGGGTCCGCAGCCCGGAGGTTCGTTTACCCCCTTCGCTGAGTACCGAGTTTATTCTCAAAGGACCACGATCATCGACGCGGCCTTTCGGCAGAGCATTCTCAATGTTTGCGGTCCCTCGTGTGCGGCTTGGCAGGTGGGAGACACCATCGTCGGGTTGGGCGCAGTGTTTCCCAGCACTCCCATCAGCAACAACGGCGGCGCTCAGGGCAGCCCCGCAACCCTCGTGGTGAAATGGGGAGTTACGGCTTCGATCTATTCCATTTCCCAACCCGATCTGTTAGGCACCAATGCCAACCGCGACCATGCCGCTGGTAACGGCGGAATCGGATCCGTACTGGCGGAATTGAGTTTCGGCCTTCCCCCAGGCAATTTGCCAACTACGGCCTTTCAATGGACGGGTTCGGCGAACCCGTCGCTAGCGCAGGGATACATCGCCTTCAACAGTACCATCGAAGGTCAGTATTTCCGGTCGTTCGAAGCCTATTTGAATGTCTCCAGGCTGAATGCTGACAATCCTAATGGAGCCAATAGTCCTCTCCGGCTATACGATGGCAATTCTATCGTCGGCGTGCGCAATTACATCAACAACGTTGCGGGCTTCCTAGAAACCAACGCCCTTGTCAATGGTATACCGGAGCCCGCCACAGGCCTGCTGGCCGCCGGTGCGCTCCTGGCCGGCTGGATCGTCCGCCGTCGCCGCCTAAATTCCTAACCCCCGGAACGAGAAGAAGACAGACTTCTCCACGAGACCAGCCAGCCGGACCCTGCGCCGCCTGGCTGGTTTCGTGTTAGACCTTTTCCACCACCTTCATCAGCCCCGTCATCGACGTCCGGCTGGCATGCTGCTTCCCCAGCGGACTGCGGTAGTGCGTCTCCAGCGTGAATGTCTCGCGATAACCCGCCTTACGCAACGCACGAATCTGGCCCAGGTTATCCATTACGCCTTCGCCCACCGCGCACCACTCCACTTTGCCCGCCGCGTTCGTGCGGAAGTCGCGTAAGTGGACATTGATAATCCGCGCTGGGTCCAGCTTGGCAAAGCCATCCGGATAGGACTTCTCAAAAGTTTCGGCCGCGTTATTCGGATCCCAAGTTAATCCCAAGGCGTCATCGGGAATTGCCTTCAACAGCGCCGCCGTCTCCGTACTGCTCCAAACGTAGCTATGATTTACATTCTCCAGCGCCAACTGAAAGCCGCGTGCCTTGGCCCGCCGCGCGGCCTCTTTCACCAACTCATAAATGCGCGGATAAGCCGCCGGGTACGGTTTCTCGTCGTTTCCGTAAGTGAAAGCGAAAGTCCTGATTTTTTTGGTACCCATGATGCGCGCCCGCTCCATGGCCCCATCGAGTAACTGCCATTGCTTATCCAGCGCCTCGCGCCCGGCGGGTGTATCCGGCGGCAACGGCACCTTAAAGAAGCCGGTCGCCAACACGGACGTGGTAATGCCGTGCTCATCGAAAATCTTGCGCAACTCCGTTATTTTTTCCAGGGGCTGGGAGGTATTGTACTTACCCCAGATATTACGGATCTCAGCGTAGCGCAGGCCGAACTCCTTCATGAAGGGCATAATCACCATGGGGTCGTCGTCGATCTCGTCAATCGAGATCCCGAGCTTTAGCTTGGCCGGATCCAGGGCCAAGAGCGGTGCGGCGAGCGAGGCACAGAATAATTCACGACGTGTCATGCCGTGATTCTATCGCTATCCTCAGTAGGATGTGGGCCCTTTTTCTGCTTC
>JAYVRS010000031.1:0-2690 GCA_043776185.1 Bryobacteraceae bacterium
GTTATTTCGCCCGCCCCCAGGAACAGTAACCCGTGGCCCGTGCCACGCTCAAAAGCCAACCCCATTCGCTCGCGAAGCCCCTCCGCCAGGTCCGGCGACCCGGCATCATTCGTCAGTACCAGACTGCCGTGCGGAGTGAGGCCGAGTGAGTTGGGCGCAGGGTTCATCTAGCGAACCCATTAGGTTAGCAGGCACCTCAACCCTCTGCCTGTGGACTACAGCCCCCGGCATCCAGCAAGTTGGCGATCAGTCCAGCGCGAAAATGCGGCGGACCCCGCCCCCACCGTATTTTCGAACTCAAATCCGGCCATCTTGCGCCAGCGAAAGACCGAGACTCGCCATAACCGGTGCAGGTCCGTCCTCTCAAGTCACGGATGCGGCGGCGAGTGCGCTCAAGGGGTAAAAGCCGCATCCTGAATCTGCCTCACGCCACCGGAACTGCGGATCCACGGACACTAATCATTGACTTTACAGCGACATACGAGGAATGCCGGCGTCTCAAAAACATAGGGCGTAACGGCACTTCTACCATTCGCCGGGAATTGGCGTCAAATCCGCTCGCACGCGAGGCCCCCCAAGCCCGCTCGTCTCTTGTGCAGCATAGGCCCACCATCCCCCCAGGGCTGGCAATCACCATAACGTCATGGTCCGCATCTGGCCCGACTGCTGCCACTCCAAATTTCGTTCACGGTGAACTTGTAACTCAATCTCCCCTTCTTTCAGTCACTTAGGTTTTTTTCGAGCTAAGTGGCTGCCTATAGCCTGCTAACGTCATAACCGGATAACCGACTTATGCCTTACTGCCAAACCTATCTCCCCACGCTCTGTTTTTCTTGCTTCGGGCTCGACCCCGAAACCCCGGCGGCGGATTACCAGATTCACTTCGTCCGCACCCAGGACGCCGCCTACATTCCCCCCGACTGCGAAGCCTGGCCCCTCTTCTACGCGGCTGCTTTAGAAGCCATCAAGCAATTCCCCGGCGCTTTCGACGCCACCTGCCAAGCCGTAACGAAACTTTGCGAAAAACTCCGGGGCCACCGCGCCCTTCCGCCTCACTTACTCGGCCACTTACTCCCCTATCCTCCCGACTTCGGCCACCGCGCCTGGTAACAGTTGGTCGGGCCCCCTGGCCCGACTCTTCCAACTCGAACACGCCGACACCGCCAGTAGGTTGGGCCTCCGGCCCGACTCCACATCGCAGGTTACTACGCCCGCCGAGCTCGCACAAGCCGACACCGTCAGTAGGTCGGGCCCCCGGCCCGACTCCGTCGATATCAAAGCACGAACAATGCCCGTAACCAAACAAACCCAAAATCCCGAAAGGAAACACCCAATGTCCTCGCAAGCCCGCATCGGCGCCAATCGGCGCAACGCCCAAAAGTCCACCGGACCCCGCACCCCCGAAGGCAAAGCCCGCTCCTCCCAAAACGCCCTCCGCCATGGACTCGCCGCGATATCTCATCACAGCTTCCTCGCCGCCGAAGACCGCAGCGCCTTCGAACGCATGCTCGGCGGCTATATCCGCATCTATCAACCCGCCCACGCCGACGAAGTCGACTTACTCACCGACGCCGTCTTCTGTAAGTGGCGTCAGCAACGCGCCTGGACCACCGAAGCCCAAATGATCGAAATGGCCGTCGCTCTCAATCAGCACGACTTACAAAAGAAACTCCCCAAAGCCAACGTCGCCGCTCAGGTCGCTAACGGCTTCATCCACTCTGCGGAACAAACCCAACCGCTCCGCCGTTACGAGGCCCAGTTACACCGCCAATATCTCCGCAACCTCAAAGAGCTACGCGACTTACAAGCCTTTCGCACCGGCCTCGAACCCACCCTCGACGACCTCTACCCGGAGGAACCCAGCCCCACTCACGCGCCAATCCCGAACCCCACCCCGAACCCAATCTCCGGCTCAACCCCCGCCACCAGTCCTACTCGCCCGTGCGGCTTCCGCAACTCCAGCCCCCGAATTGTCGATCCGCACCCTGAAGCATAGATGGACGAAAATGCGGTGGACCCCGGTCTCACGGCATTTTCACGCGCTCCGGACACGCTGAGTTAGAACACGTAACGCAGGGAAAACTGCAACATCCGTGCCGTGTCGTCCAGACGGCTGGCGCCGACAAAGTTAAAGGGGTTGTAAGTGCTCGTGATGCGGCCGAAGGCTAGGCTTTGCGCGCTGCGGGTGGGCAGGGCGAAACGGGGCGTGTTGAGTAGGTTGTAAAATTCGGCCCGGAACTGCACGCGGTGCCCTTCGCGCCAGCCAGAGAAGCTCTTATAGAGTCCGGCGTCCCAATTGGCCATACCTTGGCCAAAGAAAGTATTGCGCCCCAAGCTACCTTTGCCGCTGCCGCCAGGGTCAAAGACGCGTTGGCCCACGGGGGTATTGATGGTGGGGAAGAAGCCTCGTAACGGGAGCTGCTCGACGCTGATTTGTTGGCCGGTGGCGGGATTGATGCGTCCGTTGTCGACGCTGCGCCCATAGAGCTTGGGGTCCAGCAGAATGGGCCGGTCATTCGCGACTCCGTCGGCATTCACGTCGTAGCCGGCGGTAACGGTAAAGGGATTGCCGGTGGCATAGGTGTGGTTGCCGCTGAGCGTCCAGCCGCCGAGAAACCAGTTCTTTTTGAACCAGGGCGGCGTGTAGCCGTAGTTGAAATTGACGCGGTGGGCTTGGTGAAAGTCGCTGA
>JAYVRS010000032.1:0-2688 GCA_043776185.1 Bryobacteraceae bacterium
GGGAGGGCTGGTCCAGATCAAGACAATCGAGTTTCCGGCGCAGAAGATGTTTACGGTCTCGAGCAAACTGGGTCTCAACACGGTGACCACCGGCAACGACTTCCTCACTTCCCCCGGCAGCAGCGGCGACTTCTGGGGTTTCGGTGCCGGCTCGCGCGCCCTGCCGTCGCTGATCCCCGCCAACGCCCGCGTGATCACCGGCCAGTTCACCCAACAGCAGATTCAGGACTTCGGCCGCTCTTTCTCAAACAACTGGCAATCGACTAAGGCCCAGGCCCGGCCGGCGATGGATTGGTCCGCCGTCGGTGGCGGCACGTTCGGACGCTTCGGTATCGTCGGCGCGCTTAGCTTTTCCAACAAGCCGCAAACGCAAAACGAACTCCAACGCTACATCCGCCAAGGAGCCGGAGCCCCTATTATCTTCACTAACTACGAGAATTTTCGCGAATATTCCGAGAATGCTCGCTTGGGTGCCGTCTTCAATACGGCCATCCGGCTTACTCCCAGCCAGAAGATCATCTTCCGTAACACTTTTACGCACGATGCGGAGAAGAGTTCGCGCGAATTCTCCGGCTACGATGGCGGGCTTGACTCCAGCATCCAGGCCCAGCGCCTGCGCTACATCCAACGTTCGCTGTTCTCGACGGGCGTCGAGGGTGACCACTCCTTTGCTAACTTACACAACAGCCTAGTCCACTGGCAGTTCACTTACTCGAACTCCAAGCGCGATGAGCCGGACTTACGCGAAATCATTCGCGGCCTATTGCCGGATGGCCGCTATATCTTCAACGCCAGCGGATCATCAGGCCTGCGCTTCTTTTCTAACCTCGACGACCGCATCTATGAACCTCAAGGCGACTATAGCGTTCCCTTCTACAAGGGGGCGATCTCCGGCTTGTTCAAAGTTGGCGGCCGTGTCACCATTCGCCGGCGCGACTTCAACGCCCGCCGCTTCCTCAACTCGCCCCAACGGATCACCACGCTCAACTTATTCGCCCCGGGCAACACGCTCTTCGGGCCCGATAACATCCGGCCTGACGGCTTCGTGCTAACGGAGTTCACCCGCGCCACCGATACTTACACGGCTGAGATGAACATCTATGCCGGTTACGCGATGGTTGACTTAAACATTGGCCCCAAGTGGCGCATCGTCGGCGGCCTGCGCGTCGAAGACTCCGAACAAAACGTGGTCACCTTCGACAACCGCATTCCAAACGCCAAACCAGTTACGGCCTCCTTACAAAATCGCGATCCCGCGCCGGCCCTCAATGTCATCTACGCGCTGAGCGGCAAGCAAAACCTCCGCGCCTCCTACAGCCGCACGCTCTCCCGGCCTGACTTTCGCGAACTCTCGCCCTTCGACTTCAACAATGTCCTCGGCGGCTTCGTCGTGGCCGGTAACCCGAACCTCAAGCGGGCCGTCGTCAACAACCTCGATGGCCGCTGGGAGTGGTTTCCCGGCGGCAACCAATTGATCGCCGCCAGTGTCTTTTTTAAAAAATTCACCGACCCCATTGAGCAAACCATCGTTCCCTCCAACGATCTCCGCCAAACGTTCGTCAACGCCAAGGGTGCCCGCAACGTGGGATTAGAATTCGAGTACCGTCGCTCACTGGCGGGCTTCTCCCCCAAACTCAAAGAGTTCTCGATCTCGGCGAACCTCACCTTCGTCGATTCGAAGATCGAGATTAAGCCGCAGGACGCCACGATTGTCACGTCTCAATCGCGCCCCCTTCTCGGCCAATCGCGTTACATCGTCAACACCCAGCTCAACTGGCAGCGGCCGCGCTGGCATAGCGACGCCAAGTTCTACGCCAACCGCGTCTCGCGTCGAATCTCTGACGTCGGCACCTTCGGCGTGCCCGACATCTACCAGGAAGGCAATGTTTTCCTCGATGCCGTCTACCAATATTCGTTCGACGAAAAGAAGAAGTGGATCCTCCGCTTCGAAGCCGAAAACCTGGCCAACAACGACTACCGTTGGACTCAGGGCCCCTTCATTCAACGCGACTATCGCCTGGGCCGCACTTTCCAAGTGGGCCTCACTTATTCATTTTTCTAAATAGGTTATTCAAGGAGAAACTATGCGATTTCCATCGTACTTAGCCGTAGGCCTGCTCACCGCCGGCCTGGCATTCGCCCAAGAGATCCCCGTCGGCAAAGCCGACTCCAAGGGTGCCGTGGCCTACAACGGCCCCCGCTCCCAAGTCTCCATGTTCATCTGGAGCGATAAGTACACTTACCAGGCCGGCCAAGCGCTCACCCTGCGCTGGACGGTGAACACCAACGGTGACCTTTACCCTTATACCGTCTTCGCCTACCGCCAGAACAACCAAACCGGCGTGAAGACCTACTTGCCTGGCGGCACCACCGCCGTCACCGACGCCTTCGGCAACTCCTCCGCGCAGGGCTACCGGGCCAACGCGCTGGTGAACGCCTCCAAGGCCGTCGTCCTCGGCAATGGCGGACTCTTCCCCGCCGCCACCATCCCCGACGAACTCGGCATGCACACCATCGTCATCGAACTGCGTGACTACGCCGCCAGCCGCGTTTTGAAGACCGCCTATCAGAAGATCGGCGTTGTCAAAGGCACCACCACCGTCACCGGTGAAATCACCTCCGACCGCACGTTCACTAACGACACGCTGTGGAACCTCTCCGGCATCGTCTTCGTGAAGAACAATGCCA
>JAYVRS010000033.1:0-2685 GCA_043776185.1 Bryobacteraceae bacterium
TGGCGGGCATTGGCGGCACGCCCGAGGATCCCCAGAATCGCTATCTCTTTCTGTCGAGCGGCAGCACGGTGCATCGACTGGACGCCAAGAGCAACGTCATCACCGCGAGCCAGACCATCGGTAACATCGCCGGGTTGGCGATCTCGCCACCAGTGCCTTCGCGGGGTCCGGTGGCGAGGATAGTGGCGATCGACCCCAGACACCCCGCAAGTCTGCCATTAGTGGCGCGTGCGCTCGATGCGAGCGGCCTGCCGGTGCAGGGCGCGCAAGTCGCGATAGGAGAAACGAGCGTCTTCGGTGGAATTCAGCGGATCTTGGCAAACGCTGACGGCTATGCCCACCTGGACGATTCTTTTAGAAGTTCCTACGAGATCTATGCGGATACCTCATTTCCAACCGGTTTCTACCCAGATTTTTTCTACGACATCCGCCGCCTTGCCCTTTACCCTCAGGAAGCCAAGCCAGCGGTGCCAAGCGCGTTTCAAATGCACCGCGGCAATGGGCAAATTGTCGACGCTGGCAACGAGGCACCCCATACGCTTCAGGTTCGGGTGATGGACCAGCGCGAGCTGCCGATAGCCGGCGTGCCGGTGGAGTGGTTAGTTTCGGGAGGCGGCCAGCTCAAGTCATCGCAGACGGTCACTGACTCGCGGGGCATCGCGACGAACATCTTTACAGGCCCTGTTTTGTCTTCCGTTCAACAATATTTACGCTCAACGGTTGTCGCAACTATGCCGGGAGGCCGCCCCATCAACTTTACGATGGTGACGCTTCCAGCTATTCCGAGTGGAGCGAATGAGGCGGTCATCCCGCGGGTAGTACGTTTATCGCCCGCCTTTACCGCTACTGCGGGAACATTTGTGGGGGCCGCACTGCGCTATCGGATCTCGCCCCCCATCCGGGGAATCAGCCTGGAGGTGGGGGACTCTCAAAGGAAGCGGCCCGTTCGTTGCGATAGTCCGACGGCGACCGGTGATGATGGCGTTGTCACCTGTACCCTCTTCGTGGGCGAGGGTGCCCAGCGGGCGAAAGTATACATCGGTGGACGCGAGGTAGAGAACCTGCCCATCAAAGTACTTCCTGGTTCCCCGGAAATTGTGCGGCGGATTGACTTAGCTTCAGGCTGGGGTGCCTCCTACGTGGCGCGCAACGCTCTGGTGGTGGCCATCATTGAGGATCCGTTTGGCAATGCCGTCAATGACGTGCCCGTTACCTGGGACATTTACCCGAGGAGTGCGGGGGCTGCGATGGATGCGAAATCAGCCCCCGGCCGCTACGCTGAGCCGGAGCGTCCCTCGATTTCCGTGCCTAGCGACGGCATCGTTTCGGCCAGCGTGAATGCCGATGCTTCCCTCCAACTCTCGGTCCTGTCCTCCACGGGATCCTTCCTGTCCCGTGCTTCGTTCCGCGTCGGTGACCCCGCACACATGTTCAATCTGGACGGTGACGGCCAATTCGCGGCGCGCGGTGAGGATTTCGTGCGACCTCTTGTCGTTCAAGTAAGAGGTGGGCTCAGCAACTTCGCCCCACTGCGCGGCTTCCCGATCACCGTCGCAGCGACCGGAGGCCTGCTGGCTTCGCCCGCAGTGGCATTCACCGATGCGCAAGGGCGCGCGGAATTCAACGTAACGGCCGGAAGCGCGGTGGGCCCGCAGACCGTGACGGCGGCGGTGGGCCTCCGAACGAGCACGTTCAAATTAACGGTGACGCCAAAGCTCGAACCCCCACCCCCAGCACCAAAGCCGTTGCCCGCAATCACTTCAATCGTCAACGGCGCGAGCTTCTTGGCCGGTCTATCGCCATGCGCCCTGGCCCAACTAACCGGCAGGAACTTTGCCACGGGCACCTACCTTGCCATCGGTGGCCACCCAGCCCCCATCTCCAACTCCAGCGCCACCTCAATCAGCTTCCAAGTGCCCTGCGAACTCCCGCCCGGGCCTACGCCACTCCACCTGACCTCTGCCGCGGAATCCGTCATCCAACAAGTCACCATCGTCCCTTACGCGCCGGGCGTCTTCGAAAATGCCGGCCAGCAAGCCGTCGCCCTCAAAGCCGATGGCACCTATGTCTCAGCCACCAATCCAGCCGAGTTGGGCGAAGAGATCCGCCTCTTCGCCACCGGACTTGGCCAAGCCTCGCCTCTTCTAGCAACCAACACACCAGGCTCCGGCGAAAGGGTGAACGCCAAGGTCCTCATCGGCTTGGGCAACGAGGGCATCGACGCGGAAGCCGTCTATGCCCCGACGCTCACCGGCACCTACATCGTCACCTTCCGCATCCCCCGCGGCATCGCCCCTGGCCCCAACCGGCCCATCGGAGTCGCCATCCAAACTCCGGATGGCTCATTCATCCACAGCCAACCCTCGCGGATCGACATTCGCTGAAGTGGCCGAGCTAGAAGTGGCCGAGCTAGAAGTGGCCAATGGTGTCGGTCACTTTGTCGGGGGAGCCAAAACGGAGCGCGGCATTCGATTTTCAAACTGACAGGTTTCAAAGGGAACCGAGAAAGCGTTTTCGGTGAGGTTCATCTCTCTCGACTATAGCTGTGGAAGACAAACCACTACGGGGTGTACGGGACCCACGCCCGCTTAGTCACGACGAAGCTACATCGCAATCTCCCACCGAATCAACAACATCGCTAGCCACACCATTAAAGACTGGTTGACGACCCTCTATCCTCGAATC
>JAYVRS010000034.1:0-2677 GCA_043776185.1 Bryobacteraceae bacterium
AGATTTCATTGAATTTTTCGAGTGTGGACGGGCTCTTCGCACGTGCCCGCCGCCGCCTCGATCCCCTCACCAGGGGCCCTTCACCGGGACACTAAAGGAGACCAAACGTGCCACGTGTAAAACGCAGTACTAAACGCCGGGATTACCGGCATAAAACCCTTCGCCTTGCCAAGGGCTTCTTCCTTACCAAGAGCAAGCTCAATCGCGCTGCTCAGGAAGCCGTCGAGAAAGCTCTCAAATACGGCTACGTCGGTCGCCGCCTCAAAAAGCGCGACTTCCGCGCCCTCTGGATCACCCGCATCAACGCGGCTTGCCGCACCTGCGAGATCTCGTACAGCAAGTTCATCAGTGGCCTCAAGAAGGCTGGGATTGAGCTCAACCGCAAGGTGCTGGCCGACATCGCCTTCCATGATGAGAGTGGTTTCCGCGTTTTAGTCACCAAAGCGAAAGCGGCACTTTAGATTCTTCTCGCTTCCGGCGAACCAATCCTGTAGATTGTAGGGGATGGCTTCCACAGCTCCATCCTCTACAGCCTCTTCTAACTCTCTGTCGCCCCCCCCGGGCGATGAGCTTCCCCATCTCGCGCTCCTCGAGCGTCGGATTGGGCGCTTACTGGATTTGGTGGCCGTTCTCAAACAAGACCGTCAAAGGCTCGAACGCGAAAACGCCGTCCTGCTGCAGGAACAGGCCATCGCTCTGCGGGACAAAACCATCGCGCTCGACGAAAAGTCCAGCGTCATCAAGGAACTCGCCGAAACCCGCGCCTCGCTCGCGGTCTCCGAAGCCGTAGCCAGCGAAGCCAAGCTCGCCTTGGCCCAAGGAGTGTCGCCCGCCGAAGTGGAAAAGGCTCGCGCCGAAGCGCAGTCCGCCCACCGCCACGCCGACGAAGCTCAAGCCGCCGCCCGAAAATGGGCAGAGCAGGTAGAACTGGCCAAAGCCGAAATCAGCCGCCTGAACGATGCCGTTGGCCGCATGAAGATTGATCGGCAGCAAGTCCGCGAACAGGTTGAGAAAGTATTCGGCCTCTTGCCACCGAATAGCTAAATCTCTTATGCAGCCACTCAACAAACAAACCGTTCGAGTCACCATCTTCGGCCAGCACTACAATCTGCGGGCCACCGGCGATACTGGTGAAATTGAGGACTTGGCCGCCCAGGTCGACGACCTGATGAGCTCCATCGCCTCCCAAACCGGCACCTCCGACCCCAGCCGCGCCGCCGTCCTCGCCTGCCTCCACCTCGCCGACCAGCTAAAAGCCGCCCAACAAGAAATCTCCGCCGTCCGCCACCGTGCCGAAGACCGCGCCCGTCAACTCTGCCAAGCCCTCGAACAAGCCGAAGCCGACTTCAAAACCGGCCGCTAGTAATCCAACAGAACCCCGACGGCCGGAGCCGGGCCAACTGCCTAGCCCACCGCGCAAGCGGTGGGGCACATTCTCCCAGATTCCCCTAAAATGCTCTTGCAGCAGGTGAACCACTTGGTTCGTAAGGCGGCACAATCATCAGCGTCCAACAGACACACAGACTACCCATGGCAACATCTTCACCCGGTCAACGCACGAATAGCCTGACTAACCCCGACCGTCAGGAAGGGGATTCTTAGACTATCGCGCCGCGAGAAAATAATAAAAAATATATGAGAACTTTCCCTCCGCCAACCCACTTTCCTATGTGAACCTACTTTGTTGGTTATGGCTCCTGCAATTGCCGTCGTCGGTACCCGTCTATAGCGAGGCTTCCCTGGTCAACGCGGCCTCTCAAACCACTGACCGTTTCTCGCCAAACTCCATCCTCACCCTCTACGGAGCGAACTTGGCCTTCAACACCGCCGTCGCCCGCCCCCCTTCGCCAGCGCGCGCCGGCTGGCTCTACCCTGACCAACTGGGCGGCGTGCGAATCCTACTGGGCCTTCCCTTCCTGGAGTTGTTCTTCGTCTCACCCACCCAAATCAACTTCCGCCTGCCGGCCGCCCTTCGGCCCGGCAGCTACACCATCCAAATCACTCGCGACTCGGTCTTGGGTCCGGCCATTCCCATCCGCGTTCGGGATTTGGCGCCGGAGCTCTTCACCACCCCCGATAACTGGCTGCTCGCCACCCGGCCCGATGGCTCACTAGTCACCGCCGATGCGCCAGCTCGTCCCGGCGAAACCATCGTCTTTTACGGCACAGGCTTTGGACCCACCGTGGCACCCACCACGGGCATCCAGACCGCCGTTAATTGGCTACTGAATCTCTCGGAGTTCGCCGTCCTGGTTAACGGCGAGCCCAGCCCGGGCCTCTACTACGCCGGCGTCACCCCCGGCTACAGCGCTCTCTATCAAGTGAACTTCACGCTTCCCGCCGCGGAAACACCCAACCTGGAACTACGCGTCTCAGCGCGCGGTGATCGCAGCCGCGAAGGCACCCGTCTGTGGTTCAAACCCTGACCGCATGAAGAGATTTGTTGTGCTCCGCCCGGTCAGTGTGCCCCAATGGTGCTCTTCTCGACTCAACTGCGTATATTCCTGACCTTCTTCGGCATAGACTCTGTTGGATGTTCACCGTTTCCAACAGAGATTTGTTTCATCTTACTTAAATTTCTTCTTGCTGTTACTGCTATTCGGATCGGCAGCTTTCCAAAACGCCGATCTCGTTGGTCCTGATGTTCAATCCACCCGGTGCGCCGTTCTGGACACCG
>JAYVRS010000035.1:0-8884 GCA_043776185.1 Bryobacteraceae bacterium
ATCCCTGCCGTGGTGATCTTCCCGACCTTGGACCCTAGGCCTCCTCCCCACCAGAGATTCCCGTCGGGACCGGCCGTGATTCCCAATATTCCAGGCCCGAGGCTCGGAATGCCGGGAGTGAAGGTAGGAATCGGAAACTCCGTAAACACCCCAGCAGGCGTAAGTCTGCCTATTTTGTTCGCCGCCCCTTCCGCGAACCAAAGGTTACCGTCCGATCCCGTGGTGATTTGGAAGGGCTGGCTGTTACTGGTCGGAATCGAAAACTCGGTGAAAGCACCGCTGGTGGTGATTCGGCCGATCTTGCCCCCGACAGTTGGGTGGGTTTGATTGTTCTGGCTGGTCTCCGTAAACCACACCGCGCCATCCGGCCCCGTGGTGATTCCATAGGGAAGGCTTCCGGCAGTTGGGATCGGAAACTCGGTAATCGTTCCGCCAGTGGTGATCCGTCCGATCCTATTCCCCCATATCTCCGTGAACCAAAGTGCGCCGTCGGGGCCTGAGGTGATGTCCACCGGCCCGCCGCCGGGCGTGGGCACGAAGTATTCCGTGATCACACCGGCGGGCGTAATCCTCCCAATCTTGTTCGCATCGAGTTCGGTAAACCAAAGATTGCCATCCGGCCCTTTGGTGATACCGTACGTGTTGCTATCCGAAGTCGGGACTGAATAACTTGTAAACGTGACCTGGGCCGGGCAGACTACGGTTGAAGCCAGCATTGCACTTATGACGAATAATTGACTCTGTCGCATTTTGAGCAGTTTCCTTGAATGCCTCCTCCAGGCGGGAATGAGACATCAGCGTTGTTAAATCAATGGACTGAACTCTAACAGCAGGCTGATTTACAAAGCAAGAGATTCTCAGAATGTAACTGTTACAGTTCTTGTTTTCATCAGTTTGAGTGGAGATTTAAAGTTGCTCGTGGTAAGCTCCACCAGACTGATCGAATGGAAAGGAAGTGGTGGGTGGCTGACAAAAGTGGTCCGCTTAGTCCGGACGCAATCCGCGCCCAGTTGGAGAGAGTACTCAAGTCCGCCGAATTTGCCAATGCGGGTCGCGTGAAGAAGCTGTTGGCATTTGTCGTCGAAGATACTCTGGCGGGGAAGACCGATCAGCTTAGCGAATATGCCCTGGCGTTTGAAGTATTCGGAGAAGCGCCGGACTTCGATCCCGGAAAGAATAGTATTGTTCGAATCAACGCGAGGCGGCTTCGGCTGCGGTTGGAAGCGTACTACCGCGGTAGCGGGAGGGATGACGATCTTATCGTTGACCTGTCGACGGGATATGTCCCGCAATTTAGTCTGAAATTGAAAGACACGCCCCACCTGCCCGTGGTGGAAGCGGAGCCGAAGCGCCGGCCATGGCTTTGGATGACGATGGGTGCCTTGTTATTGGTGGCTGCTTTCGGATGGGTGTTCCGCCAGGGCCGTCAAACACCCAGCCAAACGCACAACGCCACCGAGTCTCGTCCGCGTCGGCTGTTTGCGAGGTCCACCTCCCAGGGCGGGCATCCCACTAAGATCCTCACCGGCACGCGCTACGGTCAACTCGCGGTCACCCCGGACGGTAAGAAGCTCTATGCCTTGTCATGGGCTGACGACCGCTCCATCACCGTCTTAGGCGCGGAGGATCTACAGGTGAAGGGCACGCTGCAGTCGCCGATCCCGCTGCGGACCGCGACGATTTCGAGAGATCATCAACTGCTCTATATCAGTTCGACGGAACCCCAAGTGGTGGTGATTGACACCGCTACGGATCGGGTGAAGAGGTTGATTCCGGTGGGGGCGCCCACCTTTGACGCCATCGCTACAGCCGACGGACGGAAGCTGTTCCTGGCCACGGGCGTGGCGGGGCTGCAGCGGATGGATCTGGTCACGGGGGAAATCCGGGTCCTGTCGCCACTGGCCCATCCCACTTATCTCGAACTCGACCACCGGGAAAAGCAGCTGTTTGTGGCTTACAACAACGGTGGGCCCGGTGGGAGAGCTGGACACGATGTAGTGGATGTTTACGATGTGGAAACGGAACGCAGCCGGTATCGGATCGGGAACCTGCCGATGGTGAATGCTCGCCCGGTGTTGAGCCCCAAAGATGATGTGGTGTTACTGGATGCGCGAGATGCCTGCACTGCCCCCGCATATGACCATCAGGGCTGCGGCGTGGTTCCGAGTCATCCGTTTCACCTTTTCGGCCAATTAGACCGCCGTCTGGTTGCGAGCGTGGTGTTGGACGGCGGCGGCGCACTGGGGGCTTCGTTGCCCGAGGGGACGCGCGCTCTGCTGCTGGGTCGTCATTTGACGATGTGGGATTGGGCCAAGCGCAAGACCGTGGAGAGAATTCCCTCACCCGGAAGCAATTGGGCAGCAATTTCTCCATCGGGCCATCGCGTGTTCTTATCTTTACAATCCGGCGGAATCCTTGCGTTCGACGCGGAGAGCGAAGCGTGCCTGCCGCCGTTGGGTGGACTGGTGAATAACTATAGTGCCGACGGGACATACGATGATGCGCAGGGGATGGGAGTGCTCAAGAACAATCAGGTCGATTTCGCGCCTGGGTTAGTAGGGCAGGCATTTCGTTTCAATGGAACGAGTAGTTCCCTGTGGGCTCCCGGCGGCGCTTCCTATTGTCCACAATGTCAGTCTGGCTGGACGGAGGCTTTCTTTGTTAAATTTGACGGTCAGCAGCGCGCGATGACCGTGCTAGAGACGGCTCCAGAGAGGGATGTCTCAGCCCGAAGGGTTTTTCGGGACCGCGCCCACCATGTCGTCTTGGAGAGCAACCTGTGGAGCGACGACTCAACAACCGCGATTGTCAGTACAGACAAACTGACGGACGCTCATTGGTATCACTTAGCAGTTGTCACCGATCATAACCAGCGTTCCTTCTATGTCGACGGAAAGTTACAAGGACGGCATGGGATTGTGACTCCCCCGAATTCCAGTAGTGCTGGACCCATTTACATTGGCGCCAAGCTAGGTAAACGCGATTTCCTCAGGGGATTGATCGACGAGTATGTCATCTACAATCGCGCATTGTCGGCGAACGAGGTGAAGTCGTTGGCGTCAACTTACGACTGCGGAATCCGCCGCTGAATGCTGAGAAACAACAAGCCCATGAACGCCAACAGAGCGCCGGAGCCGGCGAAGACGAAAGGGGCGAAGTGGGAACCGGGCACCCCGAGGAGATCGCCTGTTGATTTCCTAGCAACAGAGCAACACGTGAGTTAGACGAACGAAAATGCGGTGGGGCTGGGTCTCACCGCATTTTCAACAAAAGTATGTCACCTAGCTACTAGATTGGGGCAACCCCCGGCATCCTGGTTATTCTCCGAAACGCGCCGCTCAAAAAAGAACTGAGGCGATGGTCCATCACGTTGGCGCATTCGACAAGCAGTGGGTCTCCGCAAACCTGGACGTGAACCTCACTCACGCCACCTTTCAGGCGTGCGCTTCGGTACGTTCTAGCGGCGTGACCGGATCGACGGCTAACCAAAAAAATGTACCTGTAAAGTAAACAGCGGCGGCCACGTACAGCACCACGTTCCAGTCATTTCCGGTCGCGGTGAGAATGTAGGGAGCAGCCGCAGAGGCCACGGCGCCACCCAGATTCCCCATCATATTCATGGCACCCGAAAGAGTTCCGGCGTACTTTCCGCCCACGTCCATGCAGGCTCCCCAGGCCCCCGGCATTACCAGATCGTTCGAGAAACTGGCCAGCGCCAGCGCCACTACGGCGAAGATCGGATCGCCAATAAAGGTCGATAAGACAATCAGCGAACAGGCACCCAGGCATCCGCCGCAACCGAGCGCGCGCCGGGCGGCGGCCGTGCTGCCTAGCATCCTCGTTAAAGGTTTCGCCGCGAACCCGGACAGCAGGCACCCGATGCCACCGAGGAAAAGGGGCAGTCCGGCGAGCACCGGAAAGATTTTCGAAGTTGGATCCATATGGCGCGCCTCGCGAAGGTAAGTGGGCAGCCAGGTGATCGAAAAATACCAGCTATACGAGATACAGAAATACTGGGCACCCAGCAGCCACGCCTGCTTGGAGGAGGCGAACTTCGCCCAGGGCACCGAACCATGCCCACCGGTGTGGTTGTGCTTCAGTAATTCCAGTTCAGCCCGGTTGACCTTTGGATTAGCCGCCGGATTGTCCCGGAACCAGCGGTAAAAAAAAACCGCCCAGATGGCACCCAGCGTACCGAAGATCGCAAACGCGGTCCGCCACGAGACCATTTTCAGAATCCAGAAGACCAACAGCGGCGTAAACGCTCCGCCCCATCTGGCGCTAAGCCAGACAATGCCCTGCGCGCGAACTCGCTCCTCGGCCGGCAGCCATACGGAAAACGCCTTCGCAATATTGGGGAACGCTCCCGCTTCACCCGCGCCGAACAGGGTTTGCACGATCATCAGCGAAACCCAGCTGAACGCCTGGCCCGTGGCCGCCACAAAGACGGACCACGCGACCACAATGCGCATCAGAACCGTGCGAGGGCCAAGACGGTCGCCCAGCGACCCGCTGGGAATCTCGAACAACGCATAGGCCGTCAGAAAGGCGGTGAAAACCCACCCCATCTGCGTCTTGCTCAAACCCAGGTCTCGCGAGATCTGGGGAGCCGCCTGGCCAAGCGCCACCCGGTCAATGTAGGTGATGATCGCGAGGACCACGGCAAACACAACTACGATGTAGCGGACTTTGGAGGCTTTCTCAATAGCTGCATTGGCGCTAGGACTGGTGGATACCATAGTCTTGCATCATATCCTGTCCGCTTGGGGGACTTCCAACAAAATCTGTGCGTACTCGCTTCATCCGGCTCAGCACGGCTGGCATACTGGTAAACAGATGCAACGAGCCAAAGCGCTGCGCATATCCCCGGTCGGTGTGCGCGGCATTGTGGGCCCCGGCCTCACCGTGACCCACGCCCTCGATTTCGCTGCCGCTTTCGGCACTTTACTGGCCACCGAAGGCGCCGTGGTGATCGGCCGCGACCCTCGCGCCAGCGGCAATATGTTGCGCCCGGCCGCCATCTCCGCCTTACTTGCCTGCGGCCGCGACGTCATCGACCTGGGCATCGTCTCCACGCCGGTGATCCAACACACCATCCGCCGGCTCAACGCCGCCGGCGGTATCTCGCTGGGTGCCAGCCACAACGCCGCCGAATGGAATGCCCTCAAGTTCCTGGGCCCCGGCGGCACTTACTTGGCCAGCAGCGAAGCCGGCGAACTGCTCGACATCTACCACTTGAAGAAATTCGCCTTCGTCGAGTGGAACCAGATCGGCAAGCTATCATTCGCCGCAGACGCCATTGAGACTTACTTAGATGATCTCGCGCGCGTTTTTGACTTCGATGCCCTGCGTAAGTTCCGCGTGGTGGTGGATTGTTGTAACAGCACGTCGGCCACGATTCTGGAGCGCGTTCGCGACCGGTTTCACTGGCCGCTGATTCTGATCAATGCGCGGCTGGAGGGTTCGGCCTTTGCGCATGAACCGGAGACGAGCGCGCGCATGGTGGGCTCGCAATTGGGCCCGCTGATTGAGCCTCTGGCGGCCGATGCCGGCTTTCTGTTCGATGCCGATGCCGACCGCATCGCCTGCGCCACCGCCCAAGGCGAGGCGCTGAGTGAAGAGCTGATTCTGCCTCTGGTGGCCGATGGCCAACTCGCCAAGTTCCCTGGCCGCATCGTCCTCACCAATCTTTCCACCACGGCGCTGGTGGATGAAGTGGCCAGAAAGCGCGGCGGGGAAGTAATCCGCGTTCCGGTGGGCCGGCAGGCCGCGATCGATGCGTTAAGCGGCTTCCGCCCCGACCAAATTGCCGTGGCCGGCGAAGGGACCGGGGCGGTGATGCTGCCCGAGTTCCGCTTCGTCTACGACGGCATTGCCGCCATGTTGATGATCCTCACGATCATGGCTGACCGCCAACAGACCTTGCACGAGATCGTCAACGGCTTCCCGAAATACGAAATGCTCAAGGGCGAAGTCCCGTTGAAGCAAATGCGTATTCCCCAGCTTTATACCGAACTGCGCGAAGCTTTCGGCGAAAACGGCCGGGTCAACACGCTCGATGGCCTGCGCGTCGATTGGCCACATCATTGGTTCCACGTCCGCGTTTCGCAGACCGAGCCGATTGTCCGCGTGATCTGCGAGGGTAAGGACACCGCGCCCAAAAAACTCTTCGATGGCTTGATGGAACAAGTGCGGAGGCTGGCCTAAATGTCGAAACGCGAACACTTACTCAAGATCGGCGTCTCCGGCATCCGTGGCGTGGTCGGCGGGTTCCTCACTCCCGGCTTGGCCTGCGAATTCGCTCAAGCCTTTGGTACTTACGTGGACAAGGGCCGCGTCGTGTTGGGGAGGGATACGCGGAAGAGTGGTGAAATGCTGGAGAATGCGGTGACGGCCGGCTTACTCGCCGCCGGTTGCGAAGTGATCCAAGTTGGCATTCTGCCTACGCCGACCATCCAGATGTATGTCGCCGCTATCGGCGCGGCGGGCGGCATCGCACTTACTGCCTCGCACAATCCGCCCGAATATAATGCGCTGAAACTCTTCAACCACGCCGGACTCTTCTTCAACCACTATGAGCGCGCCGAGTTACTCGACCTCTACCATCAAAGCGATTTTTACCAGGCGACTAACGATGAGATGCGTGGCGTACAAGTCCACTTGGGCCGGCCCATGGCGCTGCATTTGGCGCGCGTCCTGAAACATATCGACGTCGCCGCGATTCGCGAGCGCCGCTTCTGCGTCGCCCTTGATGGCGTGAACGGCGCGGGCTCCGAGATGTCGGTCCACTTCTTGCGCGACGTCCTTGGCTGCGACCTGCACGCTATCTCGGTGGACCCCACCCAAGTCTTTCCCCGCGAAGCCGAGCCTCGTCCGGACACCCTTACGGAACTGGCGGCGCTGGTGCGCCGCGAGCGTTGCGATATCGGCTTCGGCCAGGATCCCGACGGCGACCGCCTCGCTGTGTGCGACGAGACCGGCCACGTGATCGACAACGACGACGTGCTCGCCTTAGTGGCCGACGCCGCCCTAGAAAAAGTAGAAGGCGACATTGTCGTCAATCTCACCACGTCGTCGGTGATTGACGCGGTCGCTGCGCGCCACGGCCGCCGCGTCTTTCGCACACCGGTGGGGGAAGCCAATGTCGTCGAAGGCATGCAAAGCGTCCGCACGGCCATCGGTGGCGAAGGCTCCAGCGGCGGGGTCATATTCCCTTCAGTACACTTATGCCGCGATAGTTACACGGCCATGGGTTTCTTACTCAATCGCCTCGCTAACTCGCCCGGCACGGTCTCCCAACGCGTGGCCGACTTACCGCGCTTCTACCGCCGCGATAGTAAGATTCGCTTTGAGCACGGACGGCTGGGTCCGCTGATGCAGGCATTGGAGGCGAAGTATCCTGAGGCTGATTGTAACCGCGCCGATGGGTTGAAGTTGAGTTTTGCTGATGGCTGGATCCATGTGCGGGCTTCCAACACCGAGCCGCTGCTGCGTCTGGCCGCAGAAGCTACTACTGCGGAGCGCGCGCAGCAGTTACAAGCGGCGGTCGAGGCATTGCTGAAGTCGGGGTAGAGGGCCGCTGATGACTTGCAGACAGTTTGAGGACGCTATGCGGATTGAGTTTGGATCCGTCGACAGCGATCAGTGGCGCATCATTTTGATTAGCGAAAAGTGGGACGAACTCCCGCGTACGAGCTTCTCGGCGCACCTCAGCGAATGCTCGGATTGTGTCCAAAGCCTCCTCCAGTTTCTGCAAACCAACCCTTCCATTGATTATGCCATTCATCCTTGCTTTCACGTCGCCTACTATTCTGCAGATTCGCAAGATCGCTGCCTCGATCTAAGTCTCGGGATGTATTTCATAGTGACGGATCGTGAAACAAGGGCCGGAATTGTGATCGGCTTTTGCCCATGGTGTGGCGTTGCGCTTCCAATTGGGCTAGGCCCGAAGATAACTGTGCCGCAACCATGAATTCTTGACAAGATGATAACGTTTATGTCATTGTCTTGAAGTGCTCCAAGTTCGCGAATACCTGGACGCGGCCGGACGAAGCCCGTTCGCGAAATGGCTCCAGGCCCTGAACGTAGAAGCAGCTGCTAAAGGCGCGACGGCTCTGGAACGAATGGCCGATGGTAACCTGTCGAACGTCAAGCCGGTTGGGACCGGGGTGCTGGAGTACAAGATCGATTTTGGCCCCGGGTATCGAATCTATTTCGGCCAGGACGGGGACCGCCTCGTTATTCTGCTTGCTGGTGGGACCAAGAAAAGACAGTCGGCGGATATTGAGCGAGCTCAGGCGAACTGGGAAGACTACCGCAGCCGCAAGAATGAGAGTAGAGCATGGCACTAACCAGGGATTTCCGCGAAACCATCCGCGAGCGCGCTCAACAGGAACCCCAATTCCGCAAGGCGTTGCTCCGGGAAGCCATCGAACTGATGCTCGCCGGAGATGAAAAAACGGGGCGCGCGATCTTGCGCAATTACATCAATGCCACCGTTGGTTTTCAGCAACTAGAGGCAGCCACTTCCATCCCGGCCACCAGCCTGATGCGCATGTTCGGGCCGAATGGCAACCCTTCCGCCAAGAATCTGTTCGGTGTGCTGGCGCATCTTCAAGCCGAGGAGGGTGTGAACTTTGAGGTACGCCCCCGCCGTAGCTGAGTGCTCAGCGAAAGCCTCACTTCGGCTCCGCCGGCTTCTTCGCCTTCTCCGGCAGCTTCAGCGTTACTTCGCCTTTGCCTTGCTTACCCAACTCCTCGCGGATCGCCACCCGGATCTCTTCCTGATCGGTCCGCAGCCGCAAATTGCGCGCTTTCATCTCTTCGATTTCGCGACGCAGATCCGCATTGGTCTTTTCGCTAGCTTGGACATTGGCCCACTTCT
>JAYVRS010000036.1:0-2674 GCA_043776185.1 Bryobacteraceae bacterium
GCCGGCAGCAGGAGCCGGGCGGGGGTGCCGGCTAGGCGGAGCAACATGGCGTCACCATCGGCCCCTGTAGCGCCGCCGCGAACTTCGGCCAAAGCATCAATGCGGTGGGTGCGGCGCGGGGCGAGCGGCGGCATGAAGAAGGCGGGAGTAACTGCGAGCACGAGACCTTGCGGTAAGCGCAAGACGCCGAGCGCCCCCGGCAGCGCTCGTTCCGCGCCGGGCGAAAGACGCCGGGCCGCTTCGGTGGGGGCTTCGATGGGCATCGAGATGCGTTCCACTTCGAGTGAGGTTCCGAGCGCGAGGTCCAGGCGGACGAGGGAGTTAGTAAATCGCTCGACGCCAGTAACTAACTCGGAGGGCAAAGCATACACCGTGCCACCGCGTTCGACTAAGAAGAATTGTTGACTCATGCTGCCCTCTTTATGATGGCCGTTTGGCCCAATGGCGCACCAGATCGAGGAGGGCGTCCTCCACGAACGGCTTTACCAGATAGTCGTTGACGCCTAAGCCCAAAGCCTTTTGCCGGTGCTTGTCACCCGATCGCGAGGTGACCATAATCACCGGCAGATGGCGGTAGATCTCCTGCGCCCGCAGGCTGGCGAGGAGCTCGAAGCCATCCATACGAGGCATTTCGACGTCCATTAAGACCACGTCGGGCAGCTCGGTGGAGCGGCCCAACCATTCGAGAGCCTCGACGCCGTCCTTGGCCTCGCGGGGTTGCCAGCCTTCGCCGCGGAACAGATTCGCCATCACGCGCCGGACGCTTAAGGAGTCGTCGACGATGAGGACTTCGATGGGTCGCCGGGCGGCGGGTGTTAAGCGTCGCTGCAGAGTGGCGCCCATGGCGGTCGCGCCTAGTTCGCCAGGTTCCAGAATCAGGACGACGCTGCCGTCGCCCAGGAGGGTGGATGCGGCGATGCCCGGTATCTTACGAGTTAGTTTGCCTAGCGGTTTTAGCACCACTTCGCGCGCTTCCAGAATGCGGTCCACCATGAGGGCGTAGCGTTGCTCGCCGCGGCGCAGCACGAGTACGGGGCGATGGTTCAGTTCCTCTTCCTTCGGCGCTGGGCAAAGGCCCAGTTCACTGCCTAGCTCAAGGAGGCGTAGAGGGTTTTGGCCGTCATTGAGTGTCCAGACGTCGCCTAGTCGTCGCAATTCGGACATTTCCACGCGGGTGATCCGTTGCACCGGAGCCATGGGCACGCCAAACACGGCGCCCTGCGCTTCGACTAAGAGCACCTTGGTGATGGCCATGGAAAGGGGCAGCCGGATGGTGAAGCTGGTTCCCTGGCCGACGGTGGAATCCACCGACATGGAGCCGCTGAGGCTTTCGATCGTCGAGCGCAGGACATCGAGCCCGATGCCGCGTCCGGAGACGTCCGTTACTTCGCGCGCCGTGGTGAAGCCGGGTTCGAAGAGCATGGCGTAGAGCGCGGTCTGATTGGCCTGGGCGGCCTGTTCGGCGGTCATGAAGCCATGGCGGATGGCCGCTTCGCGCACGCGGGCCGGTTCAATGCCGGCGCCATCGTCGGAGAGTCGCAAGACGATTTCGGTACCTTCGCGCGCAATGCGCAGTAAGACGTTTCCGGTCTCCGGCTTACCGAGCGCGGCGCGCCGATCGGCGTCTTCGATTCCGTGGCTCACCGAGTTACGCAGCAGATGTTCCAGGGGTCCGCAGATCTGCTCGAGGACCTGCTTGTCAAACTCGACGCTGGCGCCCTCAATGGTCAACTCCGCTTGCTTGCCTTCTTTGCCGCTGGTGATGCGTACGGTGCGATGCAGGCGCGACGCCTGCGTCTGAAACGGGACCATGCTGAGCGCGAGTAACTTGTCCTGCAATTCGGTGGTGAGGCGCCCGAGGCGCGTTAGGTAGGCATCAAAGTCGCCTAGCAGTCCGCCTAACTGTTGGCCGGCGGCGCCAATGTCGCTGGCCGTTTCATTTAGATCGCGAGCGAGTAAGTGGAACTCGGTATAGCGATCCATTTCGAGCGGATCGAAGTCGCTGCGAGAGTCGTGGTGGGTTCGGACGAGGTCCGGCCGTAGGATGGAAGGCCGCAGCAGGGCCGGCGTCGCGTAGTCAGTATCCAGGCGCAGCGATAGCCTGCGCAAGCGCTTCAGCACCAGGTTGACTTCGGACGTTTCGTGCTGAAACCGCGCGTAACTGCGCTCGAAGGTGGAGCGATTGACGAGTAGCTCGCCGACCAGGCGCACGAGTTCCCGCAGGCGATCGAGAGGCACGCGAACGTACTTATTCGGATCGACTTGCTCCGGCACGGGCGACTCGCTGGGGCCGGCCGATGCCGCATCGTGGGCTAGGGCCAGATGGCGCGCGACGGACTCCGGCGACGGCTCGTGTTCATCGGCCCGTTCCGGTAGCAGCTCCTGGTAGGCTGCGTAGAGTATCTCCAGGGCTTCGGCGCGATTTTCGACGGCGCCCGTGCCCACGCCGGCTAAGTCGACCAGGACATCGTAAGTGGTGATCAATAAGTCGTGTACGTCGGGAGAATACTCTTGGCCGCGTTCCACTAGGGAATCGAGTAAGTCCTCCATGCGGTGGGCTAATTGGCTGATCTCGGGGAATCCCACCATGCCGGCGGAGCCTTTGAGGGTGTGGACGGAGCGGCGAATTTCACTGAGGGCGAGGGTACGGTCGGGGGAACGGTCGAGGCCGCGC
>JAYVRS010000037.1:0-2673 GCA_043776185.1 Bryobacteraceae bacterium
TTCAACCCGACGCCGTCGATGCCGCGTCGCTTCCCGCCCAAGAGCTGCTGTGCGATCTGGAAGACCTAGAAGCCCGCCTGCTGGCTTGGGAAGCCCGCAAACGCAGTCTACCGTCGGCGCAGCCGCTGGCTTGGAACGCCGTGCTCGATCGCTTTCATCGCCCCCGCTGGGAACTGGCTGGCGAGAGCCAGGAGTTTGATGGTAAGACGGCCTCTCAACTGCCCGCGATTATCGATGCCTCGGGTGTCGATTTGGTGGGTGCGCACTTTGCCAACGGCGTGCGCGAACGGCTGCAACACATCGCCGAGACGCTCTGTGCCGCCCTCGAACGTGCCGGTTGGACGCCGGACCTCCCCGTGCCCGGCGGCCCGCTCGCCATGCGCAAAGGCGACCGCCGGCTAGAGCCCTTTACCGCCGTCTCCCGGCTAGCCTGGAAGCAGATCGCGTTCTTCGAATGGGAAGACGAATGCGCGGAACTGGGCATCGCTGACTTAGCCTTAACGGCGCCTAGTTACTTGCGCGCCTAAGTTACTTCAGCCGCCATGTATGTTTGACCGGGTCGAAGTCGTAAGCCGGCTTCTCTGGCGCGGACTTGGCATTGGTCTTCGGCATCCACTGCGCGAGCCTCGCTTTCAGCTTGGCGTGGCCCCGTTGAGACGCGAGATTATCCCATTCATTCGGATCCCGACGACGGTCATATAGCTCCTCGCTGCCATCCTGATACCGCGTGTAGCGCCAGCGTTCGTCACGCACCGAGTGGTTGCCTTCCAGATACGTAGAGACTGTCGGCGTGCGCTTCGCTCTCGCATCCTTCAGCAATGGCGCCAGGCTCAATCCTTCGAGCTCTGGACGCTTCGGTAATCCGCAGATGTCGACGAGAGTCGGGTATATGTCGAGTAAGTTCACCGGCTGCGCCCGCGTCACTCCGGGCATGCCAATCCCCGCACCCGCCCAGATCATCGGCACATGCGTCGACCTTTCCCAAAGCGTGCTCTTGTGCCAATGTTGTTTCTCGCCCAAATGCCAACCGTTGTCTGACCAAAAGACGATGGTCGTGTTCTTGGCGTAGGGGCTCGCATCCAGCGCGTCCAGCATCTGGCCGATCATCGCGTCCGCGAAGGAGATACTCGCCAGGTACGCGCGTACGGCGTCCTTCCACTTATTCTCCCGGACAATGCGCTCATGTTCATCACGTCGGAATGAGGCCATCTCTTGCGCCGCTTTGGGTAGGTCGACTAAGTCATCTTCTTTGATCGGCGGCAGCGTCACCTTATCGGCCGGGTATAAGTCGAAGTAACTTTGGGGCGCAAACATCGGAATGTGGGGATGGAAGAGTCCCACGGCGAGAAAGAATGGCTTGGTGTGTTGCCGCTTCAGAAACTGGCACCCAAAGTTTACGGCCTTCATGTCGCCGTATTCGCGCTCCGGTTTTTCCAATGCCCCCCAATCGAACTCTCCCTGGAAATTCTTGAGGCCGTTGAAGGGATGGCCCGGCGGGTTCGGCACTTTCTTCACCCATGGATAGTAGTCGAGCCGGCGGTACCAGTTGTCGTCAAACTCCTGTAACTGAAATTCGTCCCACTGGTCAGGTGGATTGTGCCCGACGACGTGATGAAATACTTTTCCCGCCCCCGCCACATGGTAACCGTGGGCCTTAAAATACTGCGGAATCGTGACGGCATTGGGCAGAACGGGTCGCCACCACTGCTCATTGTTGTAAATGCCCGTCGTCGCCGGGCGCAGACCCGTCAGTAACGCCGTACGTGACGGATTGCAGAGCGGGGAGGCGCAGTGCGCATTCGAGAACAGGACACCGCGCTGCGCCAGTCGATCCAGGTTTGGCGTTTTGACGCCGGGGTAACCCCGCAAGCAACCAATCCAGTCATTCAGGTCGTCCACCGAGAGGAACAGGACATTCGGTTTCGCCTGCCCAGTTGCGCCCAAGCTGGTAGCGGCGGCCGCGCCAGTGGTGAGTAAGAAGTTACGTCTGTTGATCATGGCCATGTTACTTTCCGGTTGGTGGACGGCGGCTAGGGCCTTGATAAGGGCAACGGCGCTCCCAAGCCGGCCAGTCCATGCGGATGCCTAAGCCTGGCCCGGAAGGCGGAGTTACGCGCCCTTGTTTTTGCAATGGGTAAGTTCCCTGGGTCAGCTCCGTGAAGACCGCATCATGCACCGCATCCCACTCCTGCATGAGGAAGTTACGGCACGAGTTCATGGCATGGAGCGATGCTGTATGTGCTACCGGCCCGTACCACATATGCGGCGAAATTTCGACGCCTTCCAAATCCCCTAACTCGGCAATGCGACGGAGCTCCGAAATACCGCCGCAATGAATCACATCGGGTTGTAAGATACGCGCTCCTTTGTGTTCGAGTAACGTCCTAAATTCGTGCCGGCTCACGAGCCCCTCGCCCGTCGCGATCGGCACGGGGCTACTAGCCGCCACCTCGCCCAAGGCCTTTGAGTTCTCTCGCCAAGTTGGTTCTTCGAGAAACAGAACCCGATAAGGTGCCAGCGCCCGGCCCAGTTCGATCGCCGTCCGGACGTTAAACGTTTCGGCGAGTTCGAGCGCGATGTCAAAGTCCGGCCCCGTCGCTTCGCGCACGGCCTTCACCTCGGCGACGGTGCGCTCCAGCCGCTGCCATTCGCTGCCACCCCGAAACACGATCC
>JAYVRS010000038.1:0-8873 GCA_043776185.1 Bryobacteraceae bacterium
GTGCAGTTCAACGTCCGGGGCCGCGACTTGGGTAGTGTCGTGGCCGATGCCCAAGCCCGCATCAACAAAAGCGTCACCCTGCCGACTGGCTACTGGCTCGACTACGGCGGCCAATTCGAGAACCAGGTGCGTGCCATGCGCCGCTTGTCGATCGTCCTGCCGCTCTCCATCGCCATGATCCTGGCCCTGCTCTACGCCACCTTCACTTCCATGCGCCAAGCCCTGCTGATCCTCTGCGCGGTGCCCTTCGCCCTGATCGGCGGCATCGCCATGCTGTGGGCGCGCGGCATGAATCTGAACCTCTCGGCTGCCGTCGGTTTCATTGCCTTATTCGGGGTGGCCGTGCTCAACGGGGTGGTGATGGTGTCGACCATGAACCACCTGCGGCAGTTGGGACACACGCTGCACGAAGCGGTGGTCGAAGGAGCGGTGGAACGCCTGCGTCCGGTGTTGATCACCGCATTAGTGGCCGTGGTGGGCTTCCTGCCAATGACGCTTTCGTCAGCCCCCGGCTCCGAGATCCAACGCCCGCTGGCCACCGTCGTAGTCGGCGGTTTGGTGAGCGCGACGATCCTCACGCTGTTCTTGCTGCCCGTACTCTATAAGGCTTTCACGCCGAAAGCCCCCACTCAAGCCAACTGACCACGTTCACGCTCCAGAATTCTGACAATGTCGCGTTTGCCGTGGAGAACCGGGGGATCCCATGTCCGGCATTCGACAGGCGCTCAAGAACCGGGGCAAGGCCACTACCAAATTGTCTGAACGGTTGAGGCGCGGATTTTTCCGTCGCGGCTGATGACGGGAACGCCGAAATAAACCGCCGTCGCAGCGACAATGCGATCCGGCATGTCGGGAACGTCTGCGCGAGGAACCGGCTTCATAGCGTCAACGATCTCGACAGTAAATGGCGCTTCCTTGAAAACGTGGTCTGGGTCATCGAGAGCGGCTTTAAGTTCCGCGTAGGCGTTGGCGGGCAGCCGGTTCTTTTCGATGAGATAGACGATTTCAGCCAAGCTGATCGACGAGACGGCGATCTGGCTTCGCGCAGCCGCGGCATTGTCGATGAAGTCTCCAGCCGCAATGGATAGGCGGACATCATTGAAGAGATACCAAAGGGCGCTATGCGTGTCCGCGACGGCGGCGATCATCTAGAAGTTGTCGCCGAAGCCGTGGAACATGTCCTTGCGGTTCTCGTCGATCTCTTCGGCGGAAGGCGCGGGACCGTACTTGGCGAGCATTCCGCGTCCAGTTTTAAGCGGCTTTCGCGGCGCATCCGCCGGTGATTCCTCAGCCAACTTGCCGAGCCATGCTTTGAGCGTGAGCCCCTGCATGGCGGCTTTCGCTTTCAGCGCCGCCGCCTGATTGTCGGGAAGTTCAATCATCGTCATGAGCCAAAACTCCTGCTCTTTTCAGACTACCGGATATGGGGCTTTCTGTCACGAAGCTTCTTGGCGAGACCCACAGCTTCGGCCTTCAGGTCTTTCCAAAATTCCCGTGTGAGCGGAATGTCGGCACCACCGCTGACGAGCCCTTCGACGAGCTGGGCCTCAATGAAGGTCTTGAGCGAGTCAGGAAGCGATATCGTGACAGTGATCATGGACGAATTCCATCAAGGATAAGAACAAATCTCAATAGATAAGATGAGGCCTAAGCTGACTTCTTCATGTCGACATCCATGAAGTAGTAGCAAATCATGTGGCACACAATCATGTGGGCATCCTCAATCCTGCCGTAGTGCGCCGCTGAGACCTGAATGTTCAAGTCCGCCATGGGCCCGATCTTGCCGCCATCCTTGCCGCTCAACGCGATCGTCTTACAGCCAATGGACTTCGCATATTCGAGCGCCGCCACTACATTCGGCGAATTGCCCGAACAGCTCACCGTCATGAACAAATCACCCGCGCGAGCGAAATTCTTCAAGGGTTCGACGAATACGGCTTCGTAGCCCACATCGTTGCCATAAGCGGTCATCGTGGGCATCATGTCGGTGAGGGCCAGAATCTTGAAGCGCTTCTCCGGGGGCAATTGAAAGCTGCCGCCCTTCACCATGTCGCAGGTGAAATGCGACACCGACGCGGCGCTGCCACCGTTGCCGCAGACATAAATCATGCGTCCCGCATCGCGCGCTTCGGCGAACATTTGGATCGCCTTATCCACCTTGGCTAGGTCGACCAAGTCCATGGTCTTGATGAGATCTTGTTTGTATTGCTCGGTGTAAGTCACTAGCCTCTATTATGAAGCACGCTGGTATCATAGAGGCCGAATGCTAAAACCGACGATCTTCCGCGAGTACGATATTCGCGGAATCGCTGACCTTGAAATGCTGTCGCCCGATGTTGTTAACCTCGGCCGCGCCATCGGCACGTACATGCGCCGCTATTCCGGACCAAAAGTGAGCCTGGGCCGCGATGTTCGCCTCAGTGGCACCCGCCTGCACGCCGCGTTGCTCGAAGGGCTTCTCGACAGCGGCTGCGAAGTTACCGACATCGATATCGTGCCCACCCCGGTCCTTTACTACTCCGTCCATCATTTTCACGCCGATGCCGGCGTGATGATTACCGGCAGCCACAATCCCTCCGAATACAACGGCTTCAAGATGATGACTTCCACGAAGTCGGTCTTTGGCGAGGCGATCCAGGAAATCCAGCAAATCCTAGTGAAGCAGGACTTTCTTACCGGCGAAGGCTCCGTGAAACAGGCTGACGCGGTGACCCCTTACGTCGACGAAGTCGCCGCTCAGTTCACCAAGCTCTCGCGCAGGGTGAAGGTGGTGATCGATGCCGGCAATGGCACCGGCGGACCCGTCATGCAGCGCATCCTCGACCAGATCAACGTCGATGCCACCCCGCTTTTCTTTGAGCCCGACGGCCGCTTCCCCAATCACCACCCCGACCCTACCGTGCTCGAAAACCTCGAACACCTGGCCCAGGCCGTCCGCGAACAGAAGGCCGAACTCGGCATTGCTTTTGACGGCGACACCGACCGCATCGGGGCCGTCGATGAACACGGCCACGTGGTCTACGGCGACTTCCTCCTGCTCATTTACGCGCGCGAAATCCTCACCCGCAAGCCCGGCTCGACGTTTATCGGCGAAGTGAAGTGCTCGCAAGTGATGTACGACGAACTGGAAAAGCTCGGCGGACGCCCCATCATGTACAAGACCGGCCACTCGCTGATCAAGACCAAGATGAAGGCCGAGCATGCTGAACTCGCCGGCGAAATGTCCGGCCACATGTTCTTCGCCGACCGTTATTACGGCTTCGACGATGCCATGTACGCCGCGTGCCGCCTGCTCGAAATCGTGGCGGACTCCGGCAAGCCCCTTTCCGCCCAAGTGGCCGGCCTCCCAAAAACCGTCAGCACGCCCGAGCTCCGCGTCGATTGCCCCGACGAAGAAAAGTTCGACGTCGTGGCCCGGCTGGCCTTGCGCTATAAAGCTACTCACAACGTCGTCGATGTCGACGGCGTCCGCGTGCTGTTCGACCAGGGTTGGGGACTCGTCCGCGCGTCCAATACCCAGCCCGTTCTCGTGATGCGCTTCGAAGCCACCGACGATGTCGCGCTCAACGCTTACCGGCAGGAGATGGAACAAGCCGTCGCCGAAGCCAAAGCCGCCCAGTAGACTATGCTTCTGATGCTCCTCCGCTTCACTCTGTGGAGCACGCTGCATATCCTGTTCCGGGTCCGCGTCATTGGCGCGGACCGCCTTCCCAAGACCACCGGCGCCCTGATCATTGCCAATCATGTCTCCTACGCCGACGCAGTAATCATCGGCTCCCTCACCCCGCGCTGGATCCGCTTCCTGCTTTGGAAGCCCCTCTACGAGAGCTCATTTAAACCCGTCTTCGATCTCCTCCGCACCATTCCCATCTCCCAAGCCTCGCCCCGCGAATCGCTCGCCTCCCTCGCGAAAGCCCGCCAGGAACTCGAAGCCGGCGAAATCATCGCCATCTTCCCCGAAGGACAAATCACGCGCGACGGCCACCTGACGCCTTTCAAGAGCGGCTTCGAGCGTATCGTGGAACGCAAAGGTAAGGACGAACTGATCGCCCCCATCATTCCCATCTGGATGGAAGGCCTGTGGGGCCACCCGCTCAGCATGAAGGGCGGCAAGCTCTTCGCTTCGTGGAGCCCAGTGTGGCGTCCCCGCATCACGGTGCTGATCGGCGAACCCATTTCCGAAAAGATCACGCCCGAAGATTTGCATGCCCGTCTGAGTGCTTTGGCGACTCAGGTAAACTGATTCACCAGTCGGGGTAGTCTGGTGGGGAAACAGAATTGAGCTACAATGTAGCTCACAGGAGATTGCATCGTGACCAATTCCGTCGTTCGCGCTCGCATTGATGAGCGCACCAAAAAAGAAGCCGCCGCCGCGCTGAAAAAAATTGGACTCACCGTATCCGATGCTTTTCGCCTATTGCTGGTGCGAGTTGCGGCAGAAAAGGCTCTGCCGTTTGAGCCGCTCAATCCCAATGCCGAAACCGTCGCCGCCATGAAAGCCGCGCGACGAGGGGATTTAGTCAGGGTTGGCAAGCCGGATAAATTGTTGCAAAGCCTGAATGCGGGAGACTGAATACACCACTCGCTTTCAGCGTGATTACAAGCGCGAAAAGGTCGGCCGCCACGGCAAGAAGCTGGACGCAATGCTCATGGAGGTCGTCAATTTGCTTGCCGCAGACACCCCACTGCCTCGCCGGAATTTTGACCACCCATTGTCCGGCGAGTGGAACGATCACCGCGACTGCCACATCAGGCCCGATCTCGTTATGATCTATCGCAAGCCGGACGATCATAGCCTCGAACTCGTGCGCCTTGGTTCACATAGTGAGCTTGGACTGTAATGAAGGGCTGAACCCTCACGTCAGGACTCGCGAATCTTTCGTCCTTCAGGGTTGCCGCAACAGCTTGACCTTATCCAACACACGGATCAACTTGCCCGCTGACACGCGGAATCAGCTCATCCTTTACAGTAGTGCATTCGCACCAGCCCGGGTTGTAACGCTTCATCCTCAAAGTGAAGGGAGGTTGCCTCCAGCACATTGGCGCGAAGTTCATCCCACGTCTCCGCCTCGGTAAAAATGGCATGACCCAGCGCGCGTGCGCAATAGCCACCCTCTTCCGAATCGCGAATCTCGAAGATGATCTCCACGCCCATAGAATAACCGAAACAGTCGATAATTGAAGCTATGGAACTCAAAGGCAAACGCATCGCCGTCCTCGTGGACCTCGCCTATCAGGAGATGGAGGTCTGGTACCCCATCTACCGCTTCATCGAAGCTGGTGCGGAGGTGGTCACCGTGGGCCCGGCCGCCGGCCAAGTGGTGAACAGCAAGCTGGGCTATCCGGTGAAAGCCAACGTCGCCTACACCGACGTCAACGCGCGCGACTTTGACGGCGTGGTTTGCCCGGGCGGTTGGGCCCCCGACTACATTCGCCGCAGCGAAGCCGCCATTAAGTTCGTCGCCGAAACCGGCCAACAAGGGAAGCTGCTGGCCGCCATCTGCCACGGCCCCTGGATTCTCTGCTCCGCCGATGCCATTCGCGGCCGCCGGGTCACCTGCTTCCACTCCATCAAGACTGACGTAATCAATGCGGGCGGTCTGTTTGAAGATGCGGAAGTGGTCACCGACGGCCACATCGTCACGTCGCGCAAACCCGAAGACCTTCCCGCTTTCATGCGCTCTTGTATTCATGTCGTCGCTAACCATGTCGTCGCCGCTCAAGAATAAGAAGCCTACCGTCGAGCAGCACTTGGCCGCGCTGCACGCCGTGCGCGACGCGGATCCGCTGCCGCTCGAAGACCTTCGCGCCGCCCTCGGCCATGCCACGAACGCCGTCGTGGCCAAAGCCGCTGACATCATCGGCTTCCGCCAAGTGGCGGCGCTGGTGCCGGAGTTGATCGCCGCTGCTCATCGTTTTTTCACCAAGCCCGACCCGCAATGCCTCGCCAAAATCGCGGTCGTGCGCGCCTTGAAAGCCTTGGAACATTTTGAGCCTGGAATGTTTTATCGCGGCTTGCGCCACATCCAGATGGAGCCCTCCTGGGGCGGCCCGATCGACACGGCCGCGCCCTTGCGCGCCATCTCCGCCCTGGCCATCTCCGAGTGCCACGCCATCCCGCCGCGCGACGCGCTGCGTCTCCTGATCGACGCGCTTCCGGATAGCCAGCCGCTTACCCGCATCGACATCATCCGCGCCATCGGCCAAGTGACTTCGCTCGAAGCTGACGTCGTTCTTCGCACCAAGGCTCGCCTGGGCGACGACGCCCCCGAAGTGGTGGGCCAGTGCCTGCTGACTATCATGGAGCGCGAAGGCGCAGCGGCCCTCCCGTTTGTGGAGAGCTTTCTGCACAACCCCGACCTGCGCATCGACGCCGCCATGGCCATCGCCGCCCAACGCGGCCCCGAAGCTCTCGACATTCTCACGAAGGCTTGGCAGCAGTCGCGCGAACGCGAACTCCTGCTGGCCATCGGCACCTTGCGCACGCCCGAGGCCGTGGCTTGGCTGATGCCGCTGCTCGAAACTGAACGCGGCGTTCGCGAGGCGCTCGAACCCTGCCGCCATTTTCCTGGTGTCGAAGATGCCCTTTCAAAATCGCGTTAACCCGTATGGGGAAATCGAAGCCGTCCCCGAACGCGGCACGATCATGGGCAACCGCGGCTGCCTCATCGATGCCCAGCGCCAAATCATCAAGCCCTTCCAACTCCAGCGCTGGATCAGTTGCGTGCTGGAGTTCAAAGGCCGGCGGCACCCCGTCATGACCCCGGGACTGTGGACCGAACTCTTCTTCCTCGACGAAGCCACCGCCCTCGCCGCCGGCCATCGCCCGTGTGTCGAATGCCGCCGCCCCGCCGCCCAATGCTTCCTGAAATTGTGGAACCAAGCTAACGGCCAAAATGTAACCCGCTTTCCTCAGCTCGATACCGCTCTGCACGCCGAACGGCTCAGTCAAAATCATGCGCTCACCTTGGCCAACGGCGTGTTAGTTTCCAGCGGTGACACGCCATTTCTTTTCCTCAACGGCCGCTTCCATCCCTGGACTCCGGCCGGCTACCTGGCCCCCGTCGGCCTGCCACCCAACCTCCGCCAATTGACTCCCCCCTCAATCGCCCGCACCCTTGCCGGCGGCTACGTCCCCGTGTGGCATCCCTCGTTGAAACCCCACATCCTCGCTATACTACCCGAAGGCCAATCATGCACACCTCACGCCGTTTGATCTTACTCGCCGGTTTGTCCACGTCCGCCCCCGCCGCCGGCAAAGCGCGCGATCAGTTGATTGGCGTTTGGAAGTTGATCTCCTATCAACGCAAGTCGTCCGATGGGCGGGTGGCTCTCCCTTTCGGCGAAAAGCCAGTGGGGCGACTGACTTACGATTCCGCCGGCCGCATGTCGGCCCAACTGATGCGGCCGGGCCGCAAGTCGGTGATGCCGGTGGGCGTCTCGTTCGCGAACGGCACGGCCAACGATGCCGAACTTCGCGAAGCGGCGGGAGGATTCATTGCTTACTTCGGAACGTTCGATGTCGACGAGTCCACTACCACCGTCATTCATCATGTCGAGGCGTGCCTCGTTGCGAGTTGGGTGGGACACGATCTCTCGCGGAAGTACCGATTCCAGGGCAATCGGCTGATGCTTTCCGCCGTCAATGCCACCTTCTCCGTCGATTTAGTTTGGGAGCGCGAACGGTCGTAACTCCCGACGCTAGGATTCACTGGGATCCTGTTGACTCCCGATTGCCCGAGAGAGTGTCATGATCCGGCCCGTTGTCTCAGGGGACTCTCGTCTCATCCATACTAAGATTATCCTCGGTTCCAGTTCTGGGGAGAGAGGTGAGCCTGCGCCTGACCGACCGAGCCTTAGAAGCCGCCCGCATCCTCTACGACTTCCACTTCCTGCGCCAGACCGCGCGGACCGCCGATGTGATCGTGGCGCTGGGCACCAATGACCTTCGCGTGGCCGAATTCGCGGCATCGCTCTACCATCAGGGCTTCGGGGCTTGGCTAGTATGCACCGGCGGGATCGCGCATCAGGGCGATCTGCTCGAAACGGCGTGGGACCGGACAGAAGCCCAGATGTACCGCGACGTGGCCGTGGAGCGCGGGGTGCCCTGCGGCCGGATTCTGTTGGAACCGCGAGCAACCAACACGGCCGAGAACTTCCGCTTCACGCGGAGTCTGCTGGCTGAACACGGCGTGGCAGTCCTCCACATCGTCATTGCCGTTAAACCCTTCATGCAACGGCGCGCCGCCGCCACGATCGCCGTTGAATGGCCAGAGATTCCCTTCTCGCTCGCCTCGCCAGCGCTGTCGCTCGATGAGTACTTCACGGCCGAGTTGCCGCCCGAAAAGATCCTGCACATTCTGATGGGGGATCTTCAGCGGCTGTGGATCTACGCCCGTTGCGGCTGGTCGGCGCCGGTGCGCGTGCCGGATGAGGTGATGGAGTCCTATCGCTTCTTGAAAGCCGAAGGCTGGACCCGGCATCTGTTGCCCGAACGGGACGAATGAAGCCGATATCCTTTTATGGCGAGGTGATTCTGCCCGGCCGCACCTGGCCCGGAGCGTTCATACACTGCGACGGCAGTGGCCGCATCGCCGCGATCAATGCCGAGTCGCCAGTGGCCGGCATTGAGGTGGTGGAAGGCCATTATGTCGCGCCCGGTTATATCGATTTGCATGTGCACGGCGGCAATGGCGCCGACTACATGGACGGGACGCCGGAAGCGGTGCGCGCCGCCAATCGCGCCCACGCGCGCCACGGTACGACGACAATCTTCCCCACCACCACCACGGGTTCCACAGCCGAAATCGCCGCGATGCTGGCCGCCTGCTGGGAGGTGAAGCGCGGCTGGACCGTCGCCGATGGCGCCCGCC